>JANQML010000323.1 GCA_028280105.1 Desulfobacula sp.
AACAATATTATAACATACACTCGTTCAAAAAGCGAGCCCAAAATGCTTTAAACTATTGTTTTTTAAACATATTCATTCAAATCTACAGAAACTATTTAAACGCCAATCTGGATGTTGCAGCCGGTTATATCGGATCGCCGGAACAGCATTATATTGACCACGGCCGGTTTGAAGGCCGGGCGCCGACCCCTTATATCGATGAAACACCATATCTGATAACAACTATTGATTCGGTGCAATTGTCAGGGGTCCGGGACCCTGAACATGATGTCATTTCAATATGATTTTTCTATCCGGATATGTTGTGGGCCTGTGTATTCCTGCCGGAAACTCAGGGATGATCGTTTGAAAGATCCGGTCAAAACCGGTTTTCAGACACCAGTTCATCCAGTCCGAGCTGTCCGGGTTTGGGCCAGGTCTCCTTGATGCCTTTCCCTACGGCAACCATGGGTCCCATGACATGATCCTCGGGCAGGCGGATAAGCCCGGCAACCTTATCAATATCAAATCCGATCATGGGGCAGGAGTCATATCCCAAATCCTGGGCCGCCAGCATGAGGGTCTGCATGGCCATGCCGATGGACCGCTGGGCTTCGTCCCTTTGGAGCCATTCCCGGCCGTTATGAAACGGTCCCATCCAGTCCACAATTATTTTTTGCACCTCTTCAGGGGCATTGACCCAATACCTTTCCGGGCTTTTTTTCCAGGCGTTCAGGTCTGCCGTAAAGAGGATCAACAGGGAGGCATCGGTCATCTGGGCCTGGTCATTTCCGAATTCTTTGCGTATTTTGAGGCGCAGATCCGGGTCCCGGAGGATGACAAACCGCCAGTGCTGGATATTGAAACTGGTGGGGGACTGAATGGTTGCTTCAAATAATTTTTGTTCTTCCTCCGGTGTGATCCGGTGATCCGGGTCAAAGTGCTTTACAGATCGTCGTCTGTATATCGCTTCGATGATATTCATGAGTTGGCTCCTCTTTTTTCGTTAAATCCGGATGGATTAATCCAATTATAACAGAGACAATAAGTGCTTTTATCCTAATTTCCAGATGCCGGGCAAGATAGGGATACCGGAAAATAGAGATCAGGGCTGTTGTGAAAACGGGATGATAAAGATGCCGTGGTCCTCAAGGGCCCGATCCGGTAAATCTTTCAACTCCCGATCAAATCCGAGCCCGGTGAACCGGAACCGGGTTTTGTTTTCCGGGGGAAGCACCAGGTGGATCATCGTGTTTGAAACTGCATAGGACCGTTGTTCGCGGCGGGTTATCTTTGATGCCGAATCCAATGGGGATAGACCCAGGAGAGAGAACAGTTTTTCAAGGCGGCTGTCTCCCTGCACCCATATCCGGTTAATCCCTGTGACACCGTTTGGGTGGGTGTAATTTTCCGGTTTGTCTATAACCGCCTTGTGATACGCGATGAAAAAGAAATGATCCAGCCCCGACCCCTTGGGAAAGACCAGGTAATCCCACAACCGGCTGCGGAGGATTGAACCGGGGATGTGATTTTTGTCCAGCTCTGCCTTCAATGCTTTGATTTCGATCCCGGACAGGGCAATAAATGCACCGCCCGGCCCCTGTTCAAGGAATTCGGAATATGCGGTTGAAACCGGATCGGACGGTTCTTTTGTCAGGGTCATCAATTCAAGCCCTGTCTGATCTGAAAATTTGATATGGGCATTTAAAAGGCCGTTGGAGTGAATCCGCCCGGGCTTGATGGTAAAACCCATCCGTTCCAACTGGTTTGAGGCCTTTTTCAGATCGGTTACGGCAAGAACGATGTGATCAATGCGAACGGTGGCCCGGCCATGGGATAAAATAGGGGAAGGGATGATCATTGACAGGGAAATGATGAAAATCAACCGCATGGGCTATTAGATTACCTATCCTTTATTATGAAATAAATGCCTGATTTCGAGACTAACAGGATAATAACGGCCTGTAAAGCCGGGACAGATTCTTAATATCAGGTCCGGGGCAGGGTAATGATGAACCGGGTGCCTGCGCCCTGCCGGGAGTCCACGGAAATGGTGCCGCCGTGCTGCTTGACGGAGCGCATGGCGATAAACAGGCCCAGTCCGGTACCTTTGTCCCCCTTATCCGAATAGAAGAGATCAAAGATTTTCTCCTGCTTGGCCGGACCGATCCCGGGCCCGTTATCTTCAATGATAAAAAGAAGCGTTTCCGGGGTGATCCGGGTGGTGAACCGGACCCGGGGCCGTGCCGGGGGCCTGCACATCAGGCTGGCATCCATGGCATTTTCAAGGATGCAGGTCAGGGCATTGAGAACGGAGAGCCGTTCCAGGCGAACCCGGGGAGCGGATTCCGGGATTTGGGTATGAAAGATGATCTTCTCCTGCCGGGCTTTGGGCCGTGCCACAGAGATCACTTCTTTGACCAGATCGGGGATGGCGGTCCGGGCCATGTTTAACTCCCGTTTCTTTGAATGAAAGAGAATGTCCAATACCATCTGCCGGGTGCGGGACATCTTCTCTTTAACCATTTGCCAGCCTTCCGTGATCTGGGTATGGTCGCGTTTCTTCAGTCCGGATTCGATCAGGTATGATCCGCCGTCCAGCCCGGTGAGCATCTGCTTCAACCCGTGGGAGACAGAGCTGATATGAAGCCCCAGGGCGGCCAGGTGGTCCTGGAGTTCGTGGATCATGGTGACATCGGTGGACATCTCCATGACCGACCGGACCCGGCCGTGGGAATCGGTGATGGGAGAGGTCTGGATAAAGATGTTCCGGACGCCGGCATCGGCCAGTACCACTTCCATTTCCGCCGTATGGGACCGGCCGTCTTCAAAGGTCTTGATCACCGGGCATCCCGGGCAGGGGCCGGATCTGCCCTTGTATACCTGGAAACAGCGCATCCCGTCCTGAAAAGAGAAATCCCGTTCAAAGATCCGGTTGGTCTCCAGGATGGTTAACTCTTTGTCCTGGATCGTGATATAGCTGGGCGAATCGTTGAAGAGCCGGCGGTATCTTTTTTCCGATTCCAGCAGCTCCCTGGTTTTTTCATCGACCCGGGTTTCAAGATTCCGGGTGTATGCTTTCATTTTCCGGCGGGTTGTGATCCGGTCTTCGGCCCGTTTCAATGCAATGTCGAGGATATCGTTGTTGATCGGCTTGGTGATGAAGTCGACGGCATCCAGTTTAAGGCAGTCGATGGCCAGCTTCAGATCCCCGTGGCCGGTGATCATAATGACTTCGGTATCCGGTGAGT
Organism: Desulfobacula sp.; assembly: GCA_028280105.1. Taxonomy (GTDB): domain Bacteria; phylum Desulfobacterota; class Desulfobacteria; order Desulfobacterales; family Desulfobacteraceae; genus Desulfobacula. The sequence continues at coordinate 3,231 of JANQML010000323.1, forward strand.
TGCTTTTGATATATTTAAGCAGGGAGACACCGGTCATCCCCGGCATCTTTATATCGGTGAGGACGATGTCAAAGGGCCGGTCTTTTATTTTTCGGACCGCTTTTTTACCGTCTTCAACCGTTTCAACAAAATATCCCATATCCTCGAGATAAATGGAGAGCACATTGCGAATGCCCTGCTCATCATCTGCCAAAAGGATGGACCGTGTCATATGGTGTCGCCTTTTTCCCGGACCGGCGGGTTTTGATTCTCCTGAATCGCCTGGGTGATAATAGATTTAAGATAATCGGGATCGGCGTTTTTTGCAACATAATACCGGGGTTCGGGCAGGGAGGTCTCACTGCCTGCATTGAGCATTTTCAGATAATGAAAAAACGCCTGCCTGTCCACGCCGGAAAAAAAGAGCACCGGGATGTGCCGGAAATCCGGGGAGGCAACCAATTCCTCATAGACTCTGGATCCCCCCTTGTTGGGCATCATGATATCGAGGATGATGAGACAGGGCCTGGACCGGGCCAGCAGATCAAGCCCCTGAACACCGTCTTTGGCCAGGATCGGATCAAATCCCAGGGATCTGACAAGGGTCATCAGATAGAATCTTGTGTCAACCTCGTCTTCGATGATGAGAATTTCGGGTTTTTCCGTCTTTTGGTTCATTTCGGGATACCAAATGCATAACCGTTACAATTTATCCGGCCGGTTCACACTGGCCACCGGGCAGGCCGAGCGCAGGACCACCTGTTCGACAGTGGAACCCAGCAGGGCTTTTTCCGGCTCTATATCCCGGGTATGGTGAGCCATGACAATGAGGTCACCGCTGCTCTCCCTGACAAATTTAAGCAGCTCGACATAGGGGGTGTCTCCCTCCCATATGACGATTTCATAATTATCAAACCGGTTCATCTGTGAGACATACTCGGTTTTAATCCGTTCCCGGGCCTGTCGGATCTGATTTTCAATGCTCTGCTGGCCGGGCGGAATACCGGCCTGGGAGGTGCCGATGTCCAGGGCGTGAAACAGGTAGAGTTTGCACCCGATGCCTTCTGCCATTTTAAAGGCAAATTTGAACGCGGCCATGGATGCTTTGGAAAAATCAGTGCCGAATATGATTTTATTAAAATACCAGAAACAGGTGTCGCACGGACGGCTGATGATCAGAACCGGGCACCGGGCCCGCTGGGCCACCTTCTGCATGGTGGTGCCCACAATCCCCCGGAACCGGGTGGATGCGGTTTCATCCTCACGGGTATGGGCACC
>JANQML010000348.1 GCA_028280105.1 Desulfobacula sp.
ATACCCCGTTCGGCCATGGCGGGGAAACCGCTTTAGTTGAAGTCCATTCCCGTCATTTTTCCCATTCCGATCAAAGCTTAAGGGTCGTGGACTCCCTTGAGAACCGGGGGCAGGGCTTAAATCTGACCCGTGAAGTCCGGGATGGAATTTTAAAGCATTCAAAAGGGTTCGGCAACATCATCCCTGCCACACCGGGGGAGACATCAATCACCATTGAAGGACGCCTGGTCAGAATCGCCGATATCATTGCCTATTTAAATCATGATCTGGATGATGCCCTTCGCGGCCGGGTCATCCGTACGGATGATGTCCCTGACATCTGCCGAAAAAAACTGGGAGAAACCCATTCGAAGCGGGCCAATGCCATGATTGAAGATTTGATATACAACAGCGGCCCAAAAAACGGAACCTTTGTTCTGGACATTGGCAAAGAGACCTTTCATGCCATGACCCTCTTAAGAAAATTTTTATATGAAAAAGTCTACCGTTCACCGGCAGTCCATGAAGAATTCATTAAAGCCAAAAAAGTGGTTATCGGACTTTATAACTACTTTTTAAATAATCCCGATACCTTGCAAAAAGAGCTGGAAAAAATGGAAATGGCGCCCTGGGATGCATCCAAAAACTCGTTAAAACGGTCTGCCTGTGACGCAGTTGCCAGCATGACCGACCGGTATGCTTTGGATTTATATTCAAAATTGTTTTTTCCCAAACCGCTGGTATAGAAACAGGAAACAATCAAATGGCGGAATCAACCTTTTCTGAAATCATTAATTTATATCGAGAAATGGACCATGCATGGGATAGCATCGCACAGACCTATTCATTTGCATGCACGGGATGTGAAGACAATTGCTGCCAATCCCTTTTTTACCACCACACCCATATTGAACGCGCATTTCTGCTCGACGGATTTCACCGGCTTGATCCGGAAAAACAAAAACAGATCCGCAGGAACGCCAAGGCGTATTGTGATCAGACATTTGCCAGCGGTAACACCACTCAAAGCTTTAGGTTAATCTGCCCGGTTAACGAAGCGGGCCGTTGTCTGCTCTATCCGTATCGCCCCATGATATGCAGGCTCCACGGCCTTCCCCATGAAGTTCGCCGACCCGGGTCTGAACCGGTAAAGGGGCCGGGTTGCGATGCCGGCCGGTTTGATGAGAAAAAGTATACCCCCTTTGATCGAACTGCATTTTACCGGGAAATGGCACAAATCGAAATGGCTTTCAGGCAGCAGAACCGTCTGAACCAAAAAGTAAAACTGACGGTTGCCCAGATTATCTTATCGGAATAATCTTTTTACATTTACAGGTTTGTCTGATATAGCCACGAGTTAAGCCGACCCTAAATTTTAAATATTTCGGATACAGAGGATTTCCATGGAAAAACAGCGGATTAAAATTGTTACCATTGGCGGCGGAAGCGGTCAGTTTGCCCTGCTCTCCGGCTTAAGGGAGACAATGGGAACAGATATCACAGCCGTTGTCTCCATGGTGGATTCCGGCGGGAGCACCGGGCGATTAAGAGATGAGTTAGGCATTTTACCTCCGGGAGATATTCTAAAATGCATCCTGGCACTCTCCCCCCATCAAAACACCTCCCGTTCCATCCTGTTAAGACGGTTTAAACATGATCGCCGCCTGGCAGGTCACAGTGCCGGCAACATGTTATTAACCATGCTTTCAAGATATACAGGGAATTTTCCTGCCGGAGTGGCGGCTCTGGCGGAAATCCTGGATGCCAAGGGAACGATTCTGCCGGTCACCATTGACCGGGCCACCCTGGTGGCGGAACTCACGGATGGCCGAAGAATTTTCGGAGAAGAGGCCATTGACCTGCCCCGGGGCAACCAGCGGGAAAGAATAAAAGATGTATATCTGGTTCCTCATCACCATGCGGCAATATCGGTATACCCGCCGGTACTGGATGCAATCGATCAGGCGGATTTTATCTTTATCGGTCCGGGAGACCTTTTCACCTCAGTCATTCCGAACCTGATCGTCCCCGGCGTAAAGCAGGCCCTGAAAAAGACCTCTGCAAAAATCTTTTTCAATATTAATATCATGACTAAATTCGGGGAGACCCAGCACTTTACCGGCAGAGATTTCGTCATCAAGCTTGAAGCCCATATGGGCCGCCAAGTGGATGGACTGATCGGCAACACCACCCGCCCCAGACAAGCCATACTGGATGCTTATGCGCTGCAAAAATCATATCCGGTAAAAATTGACATCTCTCATCCGTTCTGGGCAGACCGGAAAATCATCCTCACCGATATACTGGATGACACCGCCGATATCGTCAGGCATGATTCGCAGAAGCTGGCCCGGGTCATCGAAACAATCATTTAATGCTTCAATCTGATGTTTCAATCCGCCTGCAACTCAATAAGACTTTGGTTAAAACTCTTTTAATTTCAGTCGGGTAATGCCTATCAATTTGAAAACTTCTCGGATGTTATCATGGAATATCCGGGTTAGACGATTCCCTTTGGTATGGGCGGGACCTTCTCACCGGAGAGGATATACCCGCCGTCCAGGCGCAATACACTACCGGTCATGTATGGCGCATCCTTTATAATAAACAGGCAGGCCTTGGTAATATCCGTCAGATTTCCGGTCCGCCCGACCAGAGTATGGTCGATCAGCGAGGCTTTTTCATCGTCGGTGAGCACCTCTCTCCATCCCCGGGTTCCGCGGGCATGGCGGGTGTCAAAAATTCCCAGCATAATCTCATTGACCCGGATATTGGGAGCACCCATTCTGGCCCAGGTTTCGGTCAGGCTGGAGACCCCCCGGTTCGCAGCGGCGTACGCCTCGTTAAAAACCAGGGCAGCCGGTCCGGACCGCCCCACAACACCGGCGATTGAAGAGAGGTTAATCACCACGGCGTCTTCAGATTTCTTTAACAGATCAAACACCGCATCAAATACCCAGCGTTTGGCTTTGAGCGTGGTTTCAATTTCAAGATCCCACTGGTCTTCAACATACGGTCCGTGAACCGTGGGCCATCCCCCTCTTTCAATATTGTTTATCAGGATATCAAGACGCCCGTATTCTTTCCTGATTTGCCGGGCCATCTGTTGAACCTCATCCGGACGACACAGGTCAACGGTTGTTATTGTATGCACGGCACCGGACCGCTGAAAATCAGATTCCATGCTCTCAAACGAATCCGCCCAGTCATGGCGGGTGAGAATCAGATCGGCACCCTGTTCGGCCAATGAAAGACCAATGGCCTTGCCAATCCCTTTGACCGCTCCCAGCACCAGGGCAACCTTACCCTTAAGCGCCATTTTGACACCCCAGGCTTAGCTCAATACCGAAAAGCATGTACTTGATCCATTGGATTCCAAAATCCAGAAGCGCTTCATCGTTGGCTTTAACCTGCTCCAAAAACCCGGCCGGAATATCAAGATCCGCAATCAGACCGGCATCAAATATCCGGGTTCGGAATTCATCCAGATCGTACAGTGCCAGATAAAAGATGTCGGATTGAGCCCCGTCCAGTCTCCCCGGCAGCATCGTGTTTTTCAAATGAATTAACTGCATGAGCTTATCATTTTGAATATTATGGGTTTCCACATTTTGTTCATCCAGCCACTCCCGGACGGTCTTTTTGGAGATGCTGCAGGCTCCTTTACAATGCTCTTCCTCGATCCGGGCGAAGAATTCATTGATCTGTCCCGTATCCCTTGATCTCGAAACAGCCCTTGCCAGCGGATACATTCGGCAGGAGGCCGGCCGGTCCTCATAGACAGAACAGCCCCGGGCAGTAACAAACGGACAGGCATGGCCGGTTTCCGGGTTGGATTTAAAGGTTAAAATCGGCAGACCAGATTCCGGTCCATGGTGAAGAGACGTATACGTCCTGATAAACTCCTGGGAAGACATCTTAAGATGTCGCTTAAGCCGTAAAATATCATAGGGTGTCAACGTCTGGTTCAGATCCCTGCAACAGGCATTAAAACAGGTGTTTTCACTCCCGCATCTAAAATTCATCCGCTCATCCGGATGGACCGGTACCATATCTTCAGTCATCATTATATCCTTTATTTTTTAATACCCGATTTCCCGCTTTAGATACCAATTATCCCATTGTATTGCCAGTCCCTTTTCCGTTTCAACATATGAAACATATACATCGCCCATACTATTGTATTGACTCGTCAGTCCGGGAATAATATTAATAAACAAAGAATAAAAGAGATAAAATGTTTATAAAACAATCAGATAAAAAAAATCCAAGATAAAAATTTATTAATACCCCTGAGGAGTTGCTATGTATTCAGCAGAAATACTGGAAGGAAAACATATATTAATCGTAGACGATGAACCGGATATTTTAGAAGCACTGGAAGAATATCTTGAAACCGCCGTCCTTTACAAGGCGACCACTTATGAAGCGGCTGCAGAGCTGCTCGAAAACCCGGAACTCGATTTAGACGTGGCCATATTAGACATCATGGGCGTTAGAGGATATGAGCTGCTTGCCATTGCCGTCAAGAAAAAGATCCCGTCTTTGATGCTGACGGCCCACACATTGACACCGGAAAGCTTTGATCTTTCAATGAAAACCGGAGCGGATGCCTTTTTACCCAAAGATATGCTTTCAGACATCCCCTTCTATGTTGCAGATTCCCTCCGGGCAGCTCAGGAAGCTAAAAAACCTAAAAAGTGGTTTGACAAACTGGAACCTTTTTTCAAGAAAAGATTCGGAAATGTCTGGCTGTCAGAGGTCAGGAACTTATACGTAGAATAAATTTCCGTTCCGTTATCATCCGCTTTTAACCGGCGCGGCTTGATTGGTCACGCCGGTTTTTATCCCTATTCTGCAGCATTATCCTGTTTTCTATTCCTCAGGATGGCGGAAAAACAGGTTTCTTTACCGATTTCACTTTCCAGCTCCAGATGAGATGGCCATCGATGCATTCCAAAAAGGCCTGGGCTCCGGCAAGACCGATACCGTGCTCCTGAGCAGGTTTTGATGTCCGTGTCCATTGTATTCAATATATTCAGGTGTTTTGCCTTTTTAGTGAAAATCTTTTTGGTTCCTGGCGGCTGCGCCGCCAGGAATCGCGGTGCTGACTCCGTCAGCACCGCGATTATCCTTCAATTTTCCAGAACTCACCGGTCAGACCCAGTTGTGTAAACAGGTCTTGGGTGCCTTTTGCATCGGGTCTTTGCCAGTCTTTGTCGTTTCGACCGGTGTACCATTGATTTGCCAGTTCCTGGCACAGGCCGATGGGGATGGTGTCGCCTTTGGTTTTTCCGTTTCTGTTGAGCCAATGATCCAGATGTGCCTCCGAACTGAAGGCAAGGATGGTGGCTCAGGTAAACCCGATATGTTCCCAGAACTTTCTGGCCGGTACCAGAAAATGGACCAGCCAGTCCGACTCCAGGGTTTGTTCAAAATGGATATCAATATTCAATTGCCTGTCACATTCTCCACACCCGCACGGGGTGTGACCTCTGACGCTCATCTGCAGGATCGCTGAAATGCCAAAGATATCCCAGACTCAATTGGCGAAATAGGTTTTGGAGCCGATATCAACAGTAAAGTTTGTCTGCAAAGACGAAAACGGGTGGGCCATCCAGATGGAAAAGCCTCCCGGTGCCAAAGCAATATGATGGGCATCGGCCAGACGCTGAAAAGACTGCTCAACCTTATGGATCGTCGTTTCCAGATGCCTGGCAACCGTTTGGGTTGTCGGCGCCCTGGCCGTCTCCACAAAGGTTTTATAAATGACGTATCGAATCTCTTTATCCAGGTTCTCGGTATCATGCATGGCGGACCACCTTGTATAAAAGCTTAATAATACAACAGAATAACCATATTCGGATAAAAATATCAACGGATTCACGAGTGCGTATTATCAAAACGCTAAACCGCCAGCGGTGATCCCTTTGGCCCGGGCCAAAACACTGTCTTCTGACAAGGGTCAGCACCCAGGTCACTGCCAGTGCGGTGGAAGCCACCCGCATAAACATGATCACGATCTGGTAACGGATGGCCGACATGGGGTCCTGGCCCGATAGAATCTGGCCGTTCATCATCCCAACATCTGCAGATTTGTAGGCTCTTATCTATTTTACAAAGCGATCGTTTTTGTTTCGGGAAGCTAATATTGTTCCACCCCATTTAATGTCTTCTTATTATTGTTCTTTCTAAGGACCATCCGAATGGCATCCGGCGGACAGGTAGAGACGCAAAGCCCGCATCCGTAACAGTTTTTTTTATGAAAAAAAATTTTTCCACTCTGCATCACTTGAGCACCGAAAATACACCGTTCCACGCACTCTCCACATTGTAGGCATCTATTCTCATCCACCGACGCAACGTAATCGGCATGAGCCACCAAATCGGGTCGGCTGAGCTTTTTCATGAATTCAATGTCGTGACAACAACACTCACAACAACTGCAGAGCGCATACACATGTTGCTCCGGGTTATAAATTGTCAAGTGTATCAAACCATGGTCGTTTGCCAGTTTCAAAACTTCTGCGGTTTCCTGAAGATCGACTCGTCTGGCACCCCCTGTTTTAACCTTTTTATCTGCCACATCATTCGTATAAAAACACACCTCCAGCGGATTGTCACACCGCTTGTGTCTTGTCCGACACAAGCAGTCTGCCAGCGCAAAGGACCGCGAATTTCGCAGGATATCAAGCACCTGCTGCGTCGGCAGCACCCACTGCAAAAACTTGAGTGACTGCTGAACCGGAATAACCTTTGACGAGCATGGTATCTTCCCCTCTCTCACCCATCTGTCAAACATATGCATCCGCTTTTCGAGCGCTTCATCCCGTTCTTCTTTTTTCATCCCGTATCTCCCTATGGTTAATGCCCTTAAAATGGACAGATGGATCTTGACCTTAAATTAAACTTGAACGAAAATAATGTACACTCACTTGTCAGTATACTTTAGAAGAAACCCCGGGGTTTGAGTTTCAATTTTTGGTGGGGCCGAAACCGGGATGAAAAACTACATCCTTCATTTACGGTTCCATCATTTACTTTTCCATAGGAGCAAGACTATGCGCAGAAAATCTGTAGAAACCCGGCAGCAAATCATTGATGCGGCCTATACCCTTTTTTACCAGAGCGGCTTTATGCGTACCGGTGTTGATGCGGTCGCCAATGCGGCGGGAATTACCAAACGGACTCTATATCAGCACTTTGGCAGCAAAGATGAGTTGATCGGAGCGGTGCTCGAACATCAGCATCAAATGGCTCTTGAACGTATCCGGCAATGGGCGGATTGCATTACTGGAAAACCGGATCAGATGGTGATGACGATTTTTGAAAAACTCGCCCAATGGGCTGCCGGAACCGATTGGCAGGGATCAGGCTTTACCCGTGCGGCTGTTGAATTTGCCGATCTGCCGGGACATCCGGCCAGAAAAGCGGCGCGCCGGCAAAAGAAGGCCGTTGAAATGTATCTGCTGGAAAAGTTTGCCGCGCACGATCTGGAGAATGCCGAACAGCTGGTGCGGGAAGTTCTGCTGTTGATTGAAGGATGTCAATCCCTTGCCCTGATTCATGATAATCCAGACTATATTGATGCGGCCCGCCATGCCGCTTTGGTCCTGGTTCGAAACCATATAGTAAATGAGTGAATACAGCCCGCTTCCTCTAACGCCTATGTATAATCAGCTTTTAACCGACGCGGCTTGATTGTCACGCCAGTTTTATCCCTGTTCTGCAGCATTATCCTGTTTTATATTCCTCAGGATGGCGGAAAAACAGGTTTCCTTACCAATTTCACTTTCCAGCTCCAGATGGCCGTCGATACATTCCAAAAGGGCCTGGGCTCCGGCAAGCCCGATGCCATGCCCCCTGACCGGAAAGTCCCGGGCCGATTTCACCTGGAACCTGTGTTTAAAGATATAGGCTTGATCCTGCTTTGAGATCCCCCGACCATCATCTATCACACAAAAAACAACCCGATCGGCTAACAGTCTTACTTCCAGACAGACCCATTGACGCCTGAATTTGAATGCATTCAGCAACAGATTGACCAGCACCTGCTTGACCTTGTCTGCATCACAGCGAATTGCCGTGTGCCATACATCGGCATCCAGATTCAGCCGAAGCTCATTTACCAGAAGCAGTTGGTTCAGTTCAGCCAGGGAGCCAGCGGATTGGATGGCTTCAGAAGTTTGAGGGCTCAACAGATCGAAGACTTCCACCAGGGCCGGCTGAACAATACGGCTGATCGGTTGAACCGTCATGGTCACACCGGCTTCACGGTTGACGAGAATCGCAATGGCATTGTCTGCAAGATGAGAGGCGATTTTGGCGTTGCGCCGCATCCGTCGGAGCGCGGCTTTTCCATGACGGACATTATCAAACGACTTGCCCTTGATTTCAAGAGCGTGGATCGTATCCGCCAAATCCGTCAATACTGTTTTTAAGTCCTCTATTAAACCGTAGAGGCTTATTTCTGAATCACGTACTTTTTTTTGAAGAAATGTCGTTTTGACTCTGGAAAAAAAGCTGGAAACAAAGGGAACCCGTTTCCGGCCATGGGATAAACCGCGCCCAGTTCTGGTTTTTGCATCCATACTCAGAATCTCATCCAGCAATTGGTTGGCATGCCCTTTGGTAAATAGAATCTTTTCAACAAGCCCCCTGCCGACCGATCCGTAAGGGCTTTGAATCATATGGGTGCGAAGTCTTTTGGCACCGGATCCGATTACGGCTAACGGCGCTTTCATGTCATGAACAAACAGATTGATAACAAGTAATTTTTTATTCACGATTGATTATCCTTTTTATGACATGCAGTTGAGTTGTACTACAGTCCATTCAGACATACCAGACATTTTTTATGGATCCGCCCATGGCACCGGCGTATACGAATCCGGGCAAAAGAAAATACAATAAAAGGCAACGGGTAAAAAATTTGTACATCACAACCTGTTCATAAAGGCTGGAAAATGAAAACATGGATATCCTGTTTTTAAGCAGGCAAAACCCGATTCATTTCCTGCCGAATTTTACTACTATATATGGTACCAAAAATCCAATTTTACAAGCATATCTTGTATTATATAATAAGGTAAAAACGATTGAAAAACTTAGTGAATCTTTTTTGAAAAAATCTTGACAAAAATATTTAGCGGGTGATAATTTGACATATTTTTTGAATCCCGGAATATCGACAAATAGCATCATTCTTTTCCGGGAACAATTGAGGATTACCAGGTCGCTAATTGAGATTACGACCTACTTTTATAGTAATATAGTAGCACAACGTTATTGTGTTTTTTGATTAACTTAATTTATGGAGGTATTTTAAATGCCATCTTTTGTAATTGCAGAAAAATGTGACGGCTGCAAAGGCGGGGACAAAACTGCTTGTATGTATATTTGTCCTAACGACCTGATGGTTCTTGATCCCAATGAAATGAAAGCATACAACCAGGAAGCGGATCAGTGCTGGGAATGCTATTCATGTGTAAAAATTTGTCCTTCACAGGCAATTGAAGTAAGAGGTTATTCAGACTTCGTACCCATGGGAGCTTCTGTTGTTCCGATGATGGGAACCGAAGACATTATGTGGACCTGTAAATTTAGAAACGGCGTTGTAAAACGCTTTAAGTTCCCGATTAGAACAACCCCCGAAGGCGAAGCAAACGCCTATGAGGACCTCAAAGGTAAAAATCTTGACAGTGGCCTGCTTTCAACTCAGGAAGCCGATGGTTTTGAACTCAAAACACCCAGTGAGCTAGCATAAATATAACTGTCATCCATCTAATTCAATACTTATATAATTTTGGAGGTATATAATGGCATTACCTAACAAACCTGCTGGCGAACTTAAAGCGGTAAGAGATCCAGAGGTTGTAAAAAAAGACGTTGACGTTCTGATCATTGGTGGCGGTATGGCTGCCTGTGGAACTGCATTTGAAATTAAAAAATGGGCTTCTGACGACACCAAAATCCTGCTTTGTGACAAAGCCGCTCTTGAAAGATCCGGAGCTGTGGCACAGGGCCTTTCTGCAATCAACACGTACATCGGCGAAAACAAGCCCGAAGATTACGTACGCATGGTCAGAAACGACCTTATGGGTATTGTTCGTGAAGACTTGATTTATGACCTCGGACGTCATGTTGATGACTCCGTTCATCTGTTTGAAGAATGGGGACTTCCCATTTGGAAAAAAACCGATGACGGCAAAAACCTCGACGGCAAAAAAGGTAAAAAAGCCGGCTCGCTTAAAGAAGGTGCCACACCGGTCCGGACCGGTAAATGGCAGATTATGATCAACGGAGAATCCTACAAAAGAATTGTTGCCGAAGCCGGTAAAAAAGCGCTTGGTGAAGACAACATCCTTGAAAGATGTTTCATCGTTGAAATCCTTAACGATAAAGAGGATCCAACACGGGTTGCCGGTGCGGTCGGATTTTCCTTAAGAGAAAACATCGTATATATCATCAGCGCAAAAGTAATGATGGTTGCCTGCGGTGGCGCCGTTAATATTTACCAGCCCCGTTCGGTCGGTGAAGGAAAAGGCCGTGCATGGTATCCGATCTGGAATGCAGGTTCCACTTACACAATGGCTCTTCGGGCAGGTGCTGAGCTTTCCATGATGGAAAACCGTTTCACCCCGGCCCGTTTTAAAGATGGCTACGGCCCTGTTGGTGCATGGTTCCTTCTGTTTAAAGCACAGACAGTTAACGGTCTTGGCGAAAACTATGCTGCTTCCGACGATGCAAAAGCAGAACTTGAAAAGTATGCTCCTTACGGAACAGCGGCTGTTACACCGACTTGTTTGAGAAACCATCTCATGATGAAAGAGTACAAAGAAGGCCGTGGGCCGATCATCATGAAAACATCTGACGCACTTAAAAAACTGGGTGAAACAATGAGCAAAAAAGAGCTCAAACACCTTGAGTCAGAAGCATGGGAAGATTTTCTTGACATGTCAATCGGTCAGGCCGGCCTCTGGTGTGCCACCAATACCGAACCGGAGAAAAAAGATTCTGAGATCATGCCCACCGAACCGTACCTGCTGGGTTCTCATTCCGGTTGCTGCGGTATCTGGTGCTCTGGCCCTGAAGAAGATTGGGTACCGGACAGCTACAAATGGGGCTATAACAGAATGACGACGGTCAATGGGCTGTTTACTGCCGGCGACGGTGTGGGGTGTTCCGGTCATAAATTTTCTTCCGGTTCTCACGCAGAAGGTCGAATTATTGCCAAATCAATGCTCCAGTACCTGAGGGATCATGGGGACAAAGTAACCGGTTTTAAAGAAACAGATGAGGAACTGGTTGATTTCGTATACCTGCCCGTTAGAAATTATCTGGATCATTGTGAATATACAACCGCCTCTGATGTGAATCCGAATTACTGCAAACCCGCCGGTATGGCAATGCGGCTGATGAAGATGACCAACGAGTACGGCGCCGGAACCGGTACCTACTACATGACTTCCGGTAAAAACCTTGAAATCCTCATGGAACTGTTTGAAATGTTCCGTGAAGACCTTAAGAAAATTGCTGCCGGAGATCTTCATGAACTGCTGAGAGCGTGGGAAATCAACCATCGTCTCTATACGGTTCAGGCGCATACCCGTCACATCCAGTTCCGTGAAGAATCCAGATACCCCGGATTCTATTACAGAGGTGATTTCATGGGACAAAACGATGAGGAATGGTTCTGCTTTACGAACTCCTCATACAACAAAGAAACCAATGAATGGACTTTGAAAAAAGAACCGTATGTGAAAATTATTGCCGATTAGTTTGGAAATAAATTTTAACGTACGTTTTTAAATACATTAACCTCCAGGTGCTGGTTTTCAGTGCCTGGAGGTTTTTTCGGATTATAAAGGTCTGATTGGTTTCTTCCTGTCTCCTTTTTTGTAAGCGCAAAAATTCTTTTTTTTGCATTTATATTCTTTTTTTGCATTTATAAATAAGGAGAGAGGAAGCCAAACGGTTTTAACCTGCCTTAACAAAAGTTTTCTTTTAAGGTTTGACAAAACAATTAAACAGATAAGATAAACAAACTCAAATGCACGGAGGGAAAGCATGACAACAGATAATTCAGCCCCTGTTAGTGGAAGCATTATGGTAGTTGGTGGCGGCATCAGCGGCCTGACAACTGCGCTTGAAGCTGCCGAAGTGGGGTATGAAGTCTTCCTGATCGAAAAGGAAGCATCTCTTGGTGGAAGAGTATCTCAACTAAAACACTACTTCCCTAAACTCTGTCCGCCGACTTGCGGACTGGAGATCAATTACAAACGCATCAAGGACAATAAAAAGATCAAAGTAATGACCCTGTCCGAAGTACAAAGTGTTTCCGGTTCTGCAGGTGATTACACGGTTACCGTAAAAACATCTCCCCGGTATGTAAATGAAAACTGTACGGCCTGCGGTGAATGTGAAAAAGTTTGTAATACGGAAATCCCCAACGATTTCAACTTTGGGATGGATCGTAAAAAAGCGGCCTATTTGCCGCATAATATGGCCTTTCCCATGAGATTTGTCATGGATGCAGCCATGGGAACGGATGACCGGGATAAGGTAAAAGAAGCTTGCAAATACGATGCAGTCGATTTTGAAATGAGCGAAAAAACCATTGATCTGAAAGTGGGGTCAATTGTCTGGAACACCGGATGGACACCGTATGATGCGACCCGGATCGATAATTTGGGTTTTGGCAGATACCAGAATGTCATTACCAATATGATGTTCGAACGCCTGGCCACGGGTAACGGTCCCACAGCGGGTAAAATTGTCCGCCCGTCGGATGATAAGGCACCGCAGACCGTTGCATTTGCGCAATGCGCCGGTTCACGGGATGAAGACCACCTGACCTATTGCTCATATATCTGCTGCATGGCCTCTTTAAAACATGCCACTTACATCAGAGAACAGTATCCGGATGCCAAAATTTATATCTATTACATTGACATGAGAACCCCGGGACTTAAATACGAAAAATTCTACGCCAAATTAAAGGCAGATGAAAATGTCTTTTTTGTTAAAGGTAAAGTGGCTGAAGTATCTGAAGAATCCGGTTCAGGCAACATCAAATTGGTGGCCGAAGATACCCTTTCAGGCGAAAAAATCCGCCAGTCCGTTGATATGCTGGTTCTTGCCACCGGCATGCAGCCCACCTGCGCGATTGACAAACCCAATGCGGATCTGAACTACAACGAAGAAGGTTTTATACTGAATGACTTTCAAAAAGGCGGCATGTTTGCGGCCGGTTGCGCAAACAAACCTGCTGATGTTGTTACTTCTAATCAGAATGCCACAGGCATGGCACTCAAAGCCATTCAGACCTTAAGGAGGTAAGTACAATCATGGATAAAAAATACGGAGTATATATCTGCACCGGTTGCGGAATCGGCGAAGCGCTTGATATGGAAGATCTGGTGGATGTTCCCGACGAAGAGGGGATCAATTGTACCACCCATCCGTTTCTGTGCAGCAAAGAGGGTGTGGCAGTCATTCAAAAAGATATTGACGATGGAAAAGTAAATGCCATGGTCATCGGCGCATGTTCCAGGCGTGTTAACTTTGATGTCTTTGACTTTGACGGATGCATCGTTGAAAGGGCAAATCTGAGAGAAGGCGTTGTATGGCCCCATTCAAGAGAGACATATCCGATGCTGGAAGAAGACCAGAAAGATGATGAAGAACATTTTGATCCGGTTCAGATGAAAGCCGAGGATTACATCAAAATGGGTATGATTCGTCTCGAAAAAGTCAGTATCCCCGAGCCCTACAAAGCAGAGTCATTTTCCAAAAAGATTCTGGTTATGGGGGGGGGTGTCACAGGTATGTCGGCAGCCCTGGATGCGTCAAAAGCAGGCTATGATGTAACCATTGTCGAAAAAACCGATCGGCTGGGCGGATATGCCGCTGTCATGAGAAGCCAAATGCCGGTAGCCGAACCATTTGAACAACTTCAGGAACCGGTTGTCAACTCCCTGATTTCCCAAATCGAAGCCGACTCTAGAATTGAGGTAAAAACAAATTGTGAAGTGGCCCGTATCGCCGGGCAACCCGGTGAGTTCACCGTCACATTTAAAACACCGGGTGAAAAAATCTCATTTGACGTTCCGTTCCCGCTTCCGGAAGAAATGCTGGTTGATGAAAACGGCAAAGAACTGGATGCAGAACAACAGCATGCCAAATATCTCGAATACAATGAAGGCCGTGAGGATATTCTGCAGCTTGACCCGGAAGGTATTCTGTTTGGTGCGGTTATTCTTGCGGCCGGCTGGAAACCGGCCCCGGTTGAAGGGGATGAATATGCCCACCTGGGTGTTGACTTGGACGATGTTATTACGAATGATGAATTTGAAATGATTGCCGCTAAAGGCAAAATCGTTCGGCCGTCAGACGGTAAAGAGGCAAAAAACGTTGTTTTCATCCAGTCTCCGGGTAAGGAAGAGGACGATGCCGATTTTGACTATACCGGTTCCGTGACCAGCCAGGTTGCACTTAAACAGGCCAAGTATGTCAGAAATGACTATGAAGACGGCAAGGCATATGTGATTTATCAACACATGAGAACCCCCGGCCTCCAGGAATACTTCTATAAAAGCATGCAGCAGGACGATGGCATTTTCATGACCAAGGGGGCTGTCACACAAGTGGCTAAAAAGGGGAGCCGGCTCTCCGTAAAAGCCACCCATACGCTTTTGGGTGAAAACCTGGCCATTGATGCAGACCTGGTTGTTGTGGCCGCCGGTATGATTCCCGCCACCAAAGAAGACCCGGTTGTCAACCTGGCTTACAGACAAGGCCCCGGTTTCAGGGACAATGATATTTTCGGTCAATACGCCGATTCAAACTATATCTGCTTTCCCTATGAAACCCAGAGAACCGGCATCTATGCCGCCGGTGCCATCCGGCGCGCCATGACCATTGAAGAGTCCATGGACGATGCAACCGGTGCTGCGTTGAAAGCCATTCAATGTATTGAAAGCGCCAACAGGGGTGTATCGGTTCACCCGAGAAGCGGTGACATGACCTATCCGGATTTCTTTTTCCAGAGATGTACCCAGTGCAAGCGGTGTACGGTTGAATGCCCATTCGGTGCCCTGGATGATGATGAGAAAGGCACCCCTAAAATTAACCCGACCCGTTGTAGACGATGCGGTACCTGCATGGGTGCATGCCCGGAAAGAATTATCTCCTTTGCCGATTACTCCATCGACTCCATCGGCTCCCAGGTTAAGGCTGTCGGCGTACCTTCGGAAGATGATTATGATGAGCCGCCTTTCAGATTCCTGGCATTGGTCTGTGAAAACGATGCCTTCCCGGCTCTGGATATGGTCGGTATGAACAGAATCGATTATTCCCCCAATGTCCGCTTTATCCCGGTAAGATGCCTGGGTTCGGTCAACACGATCTGGATTAAGGATGCCCTGGCACAGGGAATGGATGGTGTTATTCTGATCGGTTGTAAACATGGCGATGACTACCAGTGCCATTTTGTTAAAGGATCTGAACTGGCTGAAGTCCGGGTAAAGAAAATCGGGGATGCCCTTTCAAGCCTTGCTCTTGAAGAAGAACGGGTGGCATTTGCCGAGGTTGCCATTGACGAATATGACAAACTCCCAGAGATAATCAATACCTTTGTTGAAGATGTTGAAGCCATGGGCCCCAACCCGTTCAAAGGATTTTAATACTAACTATATCTCACAATAGTTTGGAGGTTATAATATGACTGACACGTATACAGCTCAACCTGACCTTGGCTTTATTGCCCAGATGAGAGGTCTTGGCGGCGACACACTGAAAAAGTGCTACCAGTGCGCGACCTGCTCGGTTGCATGTCCCATTGCTCCGGAAAACAGCCCTTTTCCCAGAAAAGAGATGATTGCCGCCTCATGGGGTCTGAAGGATAAGTTGATTGGCAGCGGCGATATCTGGCTCTGTCATAATTGTGGTGATTGCACCGATCTTTGCCCCAGAGGAGCCGCTCCCGGCGATGTTCTGGCTGCAGTGCGATCGGCCGCCATTACCGAATATGCCACACCCAAAGCCCTGGCAAAAGCGGTAAATGACCCTAAAAAGCTGCCGATCCTCATTGCCATTCCGGCAGTCTGGATTGCAATTTTTGCCGTCATCACCATGACGGGCAAAGAGACAATGGAAAAGATATTTTATGCCCTTTTCGGAGATTTTATTCACTGGAGCCACGGCGTTCCTGAGGGAGTAATCGCCCATTCAAACTTTTTCTCTACCTGGTTTGTGGATTTGACGTTTGTTCCTTTAGCCGCATTTTCCACCATTGTTTTTCTACTCGGGTTAAAACGGTTTCTGGCCGACATTCATGAAAATGCCATGCTGGAAGGGAAAACAGATAAAACCGCTTTGGATTATAAACTCTTCCTTAAGAGCGTAATTAATGTTATTCCAACGATTCTGAAACATGAGAAATTCAACGAGTGTGAAACCAATAAAGAACGCGCAACGCCACATTTGATGGTTCTTTTCTCATTTATCGGACTTTTTATTGTAACCGCTATTGTTTTTGTAGTCCTTTACTTTTTTCATATTCCCGGACCTTTCTCCCAGTTGAACCCGATTAAATGGCTGGCTAACATAGCAGGCGTTGCACTGGTTATCGGGTCCGCCATGATGATTAAAAACAGAATGGACAGAAAAGATGAGGAGTTGACCACTTATAAGGACTGGTTTGTTCTTTGGCTTGTGTTTGCCCTCGGCGTTACCGGTATGCTGGCGCAAATGACCAGGCTTGCAGGCATGGAATATACGACATACGGGTTTTATTACCTGCACCTGATTTCCATTTTTATGTTCTTTGCATTTCTGCCGTTTTCAAAAATGGCTCACCTGGTATACAGGTTAGCCGCCATGGCATATGCGGACTATGGGAATAGAAAATAGCTAAATCTGTATAAAGATTTCATGTTGGGGGTGATTGATATCACCCCCTTTTTTTTTGCATTATTCAAATCAATGCAAGATCTCATCATTCATCCGGTTAGCATTTTTATCCGCTTTGAATATGAACAAAACCAAACTTTTTTTCCAGTATTTATTAATTTTGTTTATAAAAAATAAACTTTATATTGCATATTTAGAAAAATAGTATCATATTAAACCTTTATTTTTTTAATCCCTATGAAGTGAGGAGGCCTACGGTTTGAAGAAAATAGCAGTCCTTCCCGGCGATGGAATCGGCCCGGAGGTAATGGAACAGGCAATACGCATCCTTAAAAAAGCTGCGGATCTCTATGGATTTGTCTTTGAGTTTGAATTCGCAGATGTGGGCGGTGCTGCCATTGATAATCACGGCAGAGCATTGCCCGAATCCACTTTGTCCCTTTGCGAACAGAGTGATGCCATCCTTTTCGGTTCTGTGGGCGGTCCCAAATGGGAAACCTTGCCCCCGGCAGAACAACCTGAAAGAGGGGCTCTTCTGCCGTTGAGAAAGCACTTTGGCCTTTATTGCAACCTGCGCCCGGCCAAGGTTTTCCCTACGCTTGCGGCAGCATCGCCACTAAAGCCCGAGATCGTGAAAGACGGATTTGATATTCTCTGTGTCAGAGAACTGACCGGCGGCATATACTTTGGAGAACCCAAAGGCAGGGAGGGAAGCGGACCTGAAGAAAAGGCATATGATACACTGGTGTATACGCGCTTTGAGATTGAACGGATTGCCAGGATGGCCTTTGAGTTTGCCCGGAAGAGAAACAAGATTGTGACAAGTGTGGATAAAGCCAATGTGCTTTTCTCAATGGTGCTTTGGAAGGAAGTGGTGATTGAAGTGGCAAAAGAGTTTCCGGATGTGACCTTAAACCACATCTATGTGGATAATGCCACCATGCAGCTGGTACGGGATCCCCACCAGTTTGACGTCATGCTCTGCGGCAATATGTTTGGAGATATTATATCTGACGAATGTGCCATGATTACCGGCTCCATGGGATTGCTTGCATCTGCCAGTCTGAACGAAAAAAATTTCGGTCTGTATGAACCTGCCGGCGGTTCGGCACCGGATATTGCAGGCAAAGGTGTTGCCAACCCGATTGCTCAAATCTTATCGGCAACCATGATGCTTAAATATACCTTTGGTTATACCCGGGCGGCAGACGCTGTTGAGAAGGCAATTTCAACCGTTCTTGATAAAGGTGTTTTTACTGCGGATCTTACCGATAAAAAAGAGGCTGCCGTCGGTACGGTTGCCATGGGCGACGCAATTATCCAAGAGCTGGGTTAAAATATCCTAAGCCCCTGCTTTTATTCTGTTAAAACACTTCAGATACATAAAAAGGCGTTTGATGATACACCAAACGCCTTTTACTTTATTATAGTGGCGGGAGTGACGAGACTCGAACTCGCGGCCTCTTGCGTGACAGGCAAGCGTTCTAACCAAACTGAACTACACCCCCGTATTCCGCATTTTATGGTGGGCGATGCAGGGCTTGAACCTGCGACTTCAACCTTGTAAGGGTTGCACTCTCCCAACTGAGTTAATCGCCCGTAAAACAAAAACAAGAGGACTTATATCAACATTGAAAATGGGTGTCAAGAAAAAAACTATTGCATGGACAAAGATCTTCATTATTTTTCTGCCTTAACATTTATTTATTGTGGCGGTTTGCTTGCACACCTTTTTTAAAAGTGTTATATACAACTAATGATTGCAGCAATTCAAATTTTCACTTTCAAAAAAATCTTGAATATATGCGTGTTTTTCAACCCCCCAACTAAAATTATTGGATAGGGCATACAAACCGATTAACCTGTATTAAAATCTTCAATTGTCATCAAGGAGTTTGAAAAATGGATCCTGTGCAAGGTTATCTTGAAATTATGGATAAAGGCTTTGGATTTTTAAGAAATATAGAGGAAAATTTCCAGCCTAAACCCGAGAATACCTATGTTCCGAACAGCCTGATCCGAAAACTCGACCTGAAAGAGGGAAGTTTCATCGAAGGGTTTGGTGAGAAAAAAGGACCCAACAACCCCAACCTGGCCCTCATAAGGATTGAGTCCATAAACAAACTGCCGTTTGATGAGTTTCTCAATACCCCTCTTCTTCAGGACCAGATCAGCATTAATCCGTTTGAAAGATATTATCTCGCCCAAGATGACGCAGATATCACCGGCAGGGCCCTTGATTTGATCGTTCCCATCGGCATGGGCCAAAGGGGACTGATCATCGCCCCTCCCAAATCAGGTAAAACAACCATTTTGAGGCACATGGCCAATTCCGTTGTCCAGAACCATCCGGATGCCAAAGTCTTTATCCTGCTGGTGGATGAACGGCCTGAAGAGGTCACTGATTTTCAAAGGGGTCTGACCGGTGCCCATGTGCTGTACTCATCAGCAGATCAACAGATCGGACAGCACATGCGAATGACAAGGGTGGCCATGCATACAGCCATACGATGCGCTGAAATCGGTCAGGATGCGGTTGTTTTCATCGATTCACTCACACGGATGACCCGGGCTTTCAATGCAGACACGGACAGTTACGGCAAAACCATGACCGGGGGACTGGGTGCCAATGCCATGGAATTTCCCCGAAAAATATTCGGTGCCGCCCGAAAACTTGAAAACGGGGGATCATTAACCATCATTGCCACCATCCTGGTGGATACTGGCAGCCGTATGGATGATATTATCTTTCAGGAATTTAAAGGCACCGGGAACATGGATCTGTTTTTATCCCGGGAGTGTGCGGAACACAGGATATGGCCGGCCATTAATATCAATAAATCAGGAACCCGAAAAGAAGACCTACTGATGGATAAAGAAGAGTATGAAAAAATTATTCAACTCAGACGGGCCGTGGCAACCAAAGATGAAAAGTCCGCCATGGCAGACCTTATATCCTTTCTCGAATAATTCAACAGATTCAAATTGATTTTTACTTATAAAAGCGCGGTTTCAAGCACCTGAGACATGTCCTCGGCATAGAAAATATCCATCTGCTTTTGAATCGATTTGGGAATCTCTTTTATATCCTTGCGGTTCTCAGAAGAGACAATCACGCAATCAAGCCCGTTGGCATGGGCAGCCAGCAACTTCTCTTTGAGTCCGCCCACAGGCAACACCCTGCCGCGCAGAGTGATCTCTCCGGTCATTGCAACTTTTCTGGATACCGGTTTACCCGTCAGTACCGAAACCACGGCTGTGCACATGGCAATGCCTGCGGAAGGGCCATCCTTGGGAATCGCCCCTTCCGGCACATGAATGTGAATATCCAGTTTTTTGTAAAAATCATCTTTGATGTTCAGTTCTTTGCACCTGGATCTCACATAACTGACCGCAGCCTGGCTGGATTCCTTCATCACCTCTCCAAGCTTACCGGTCACCAGCACATTGCCTTTTCCCGGCATGGTCACGGCCTCTATGGTCAACAACTCACCACCGGTTTGGGTCCAGGCAAGGCCTGTGACAATTCCAACCTTGTCTTCCGTTTCAAGCGCACTGTCCCTGAACCGGTGCTGTCCCAGGTATTTAATGAGGCGGGTGGTTGAAATCTGGTGCAGCTTTTTATTGCCGGTTTTCACCAGTTGTGTGGCAATCTTCCGCAGCACAGATGAAATTTCCCGCTCAAGGTTGCGAACCCCGGCTTCTTTGGTATACCGTTTGATAATGGTGTGAATGGCATTTTTTGAAAAAACGGCATCTGATTCAGACAGACCATTCTCTTTTAACTGTTTCGGAATCAGATAGCCTGAGGCAATCTTTTCTTTTTCATATGCCGTGTATCCGGGAATCCGGATAATTTCCATCCTGTCCCGAAGGGGGGCCGGAATATCAAAAAGCGTATTGGCTGTGGTAATAAAAAGGATCTGGGACAGATCATAATCCACTTCAAGATAATGATCATTAAAATTTTTGTTTTGCTCCGGATCCAGGGCTTCCAGAAGGGCAGAAGACGGATCTCCTCTGAAGTCGGATGTCATCTTGTCAATCTCGTCCAGACAGAGGACCGGGTTATTATACCCGACCTTTTTCAATGTCTGAACAATCTTACCGGGCATGGCACCGACATAGGTCCGGCGATGCCCCCTGATTTCAGCCTCATCCCTGACACCGCCCAGAGAGATTCTTGCAAAAGCACGTCCCGTGGCAGTGGCAACGGATCTGGCCAGCGAGGTTTTTCCAACACCCGGCGGCCCCACCAGACAGAGAATCGGTCCCTTGATCTTCTTCACTAAAATCTGTACAGCCAAATATTCAAGAATTCTCTCTTTTGGTTTTTCAAGGCCGTAATGATCCCTGTCCAGTATCTTCTCGGCTTTTTCCAACTTGGTATTGGATCTCTTTTTCCGATACCAGGGAAGCGATGTCAACCAGTCGATATAGTTCCTGATTACCGTAGCCTCAGAAGACATGGGCGACATCATCTTAAGCTTTTCAAGTTCACGCCTTACCATGGAAGCGGCCTCTTTTGACATCCGCTTTTTCTTGATACGGTTTTCAATATCTTTGAATTCACCCGACCCGCCGTCTTCACCCATCTCTTTCTTTATGGCACGCATCTGCTCGTTAAGATAATGTTTTTTCTGCAATGATTCCATCTGTTCTTTAACCCGTCCTTTTATTTTCTGGGACATGGTAAAGACTTCGATCTCATTCTGGATCATCTTTAGCAGCTGGAAAAACCGTTCTTCAATATTGACGGATTCAAGCAACTTTTGCTTGGACGCGACTTTAAACGGCATCTGACTGGCAATGGTGTCGGCAAACCTGGATTCATCCGACTCAAGGGTGCTCAAATTTTTAAAGAAATTGTTGGAAACAATACCCGAGAGTTTTGCATAGTGCTCAAAACTTTCGGTTACCGTGCGGACCGCTGCCTCACTGGCTGTCTCCGGCATCGCTATTTCAGGCATTTCGGTAAATTCGACATAGAGGCATCCTTCCTCATCCGTCAACTTAACGATTTTTCCCCTCTGAACCCCTTCAATGAGGGCCTTAACCGTTCCGTCAGGTAATTTTAGAAGCTGAGTAACCTTGGCCTCGGTACCCACTTGAAAAATATCCGTTATATTGGGCTTTAATACTTCAGGATCCTTCTGGGTCGTCAAAAAAATGCGCTTATCCTTTGCCATGGCTTCGGATAATGCTTTAATGGATTTTTCCCTGCCCACGAACACGGATGTGGTCACATACGGAAATAGAACCATATCCCTCAACGGCACCAGTGGAAGTCTCTTTTGAATACTTTCAGAACCATCCTGGTTAAAGAATTTTGGGATACTGATCATTAAACTGTTCAAGCTCCGGATATTAGAGGTTGAGGTTAGATTTCACATGACATGCCAGTGAGATTACAACAGGCCTTGCAAATTAAATGGGCAGCTAAGCCTGTTTTTTGGGTTGTTCATACAACAGAATCGGATCTTCGTTTTTCAGAACCACTTCTTCTCCCACGACACACTCAGACACATTCGTTTTTGACGGAATCTCATACATGATATCAAGCATGGTCTCTTCCATAATCGCCCGCAATCCCCTGGCACCTGATTTACGTGCCACAGCTTCCTTGGCCATGGCTTCAAGGGCTTCATCGGTGAATTGAAGATCAACCCCTTCCACCTTAAACAATTCCTTGTACTGTTTAACCAGGGCATTCTTGGGCTCTGTGAGAATTTTGACCAATGACTTTTCGTTGAGTTCTCCGATAGACGTAATAATGGGTAGGCGGCCAAGAAACTCAGGAATCAAACCAAAACGAATCAGATCTTCCGGTTTGAGCTTTTCTAAAAGCTCGCCGATATTGACATCTTTCTTAACCGCGATTTTTGCACCAAACCCCATCGTCTTTTTCGAGATCCGGCGTTCAATCACCTTTTCAAGACCGGTAAAAGTCCCCCCGCAAATAAACAGAATATTGGAGGTGTCAACTTTCACATAATCCTGCTGGGGATGTTTCCGCCCACCCTTTGGCGGGATACTTGCGACCGTGCCTTCAATAATTTTCAATAGCGCCTGCTGAACCCCTTCTCCGGATACATCCCGTGTAATGGACGGATTATCTCCCCTTTGAGAAATTTTATCGATCTCATCGATGTAGATAATTCCTTTCTGGGCTTTTTCGATATCATAATCCGCATTCTGAACCAGGGACAAAACGATATTTTCAACATCTTCACCCACGTATCCGGCCTCAGTCAGAGCCGTGGCATCGGCAATGGCAAAAGGAACATCCAGGAACCTGGCAAGTGTCTGGGCAAGGAGCGTTTTGCCGCAGCCGGTGGGACCGATAATCAGGATATTGCTCTTTTGAATCTCCACGTCATCATTTTTCTTTTCAATGGAGGAAGTCAACCGTTTATAATGGTTGTACACGGCTACAGAAAGTACTTTTTTAGCTCGATCCTGCTCAATAACGTACGCATCAAGCAACGCCTTGATCTCTTTGGGAGTTAAGAAATCTTTCAGCCCTTCTTTTCCGGCCTGTTTCTCTTTTTCCTCATCCTCAATGATTTCTCCGCACAACTTAATACATTCATTGCAGATATATACACTGGGGCCTGCTATCAGCTTTTTAACCTCTTTTTGATTCTTACCGCAGAAAGAACAAAAAAACTGATCATTATTTTCTTCATCTTTTTGAGTCATGGGTTGCTCCTTTAAAGAACCGTTACGATTCTTCCTCCAATTCGCCTCTGTCGGCGACCACCCTGTCAACAATTCCATATTCCATGGATTCAGCTGCAGACATGAAAAAATCCCTCTCCGTATCCTGGGCGATTTTTTTGATATCCTGCCCCGTGTGGGTGGACAGTATTTCATTCAAGGCCTGCTTCATCCTTAGGATCTCATTGGCCTGAATCTGAATATCCGTTGCCTGTCCTTGAGCGCCCCCCAGCGGCTGATGAATCATAATTCTTGAATGGGGAAGTGCAAACCGTTTGTTTTTGGCCCCGGCAGCAAGTAACAATGCGCCCATGCTTGCAGCCTGTCCCACACAAACGGTTGAAACATCCGGCTTGATATATTGAATGGTATCGTAAATTGCCATTCCTGCCGTCACCACGCCACCGGGTGAGTTAATATAAAAACTGATATCTTTTTCCGGATCTTCCGATTCGAGAAACAAGAGTTGCGCTACAATTAGATTTGCAACTTCATTATCTATGGCCGACCCAATAAAGATAATCCGGTCTTTCAGCAGACGTGAATAAATATCATAGGCACGTTCTCCTCTGTTGCTCTGTTCAACAACCATAGGAATTAGAGGCACAGGTCAACTCCTTTATATTTGTAGTTTTATTTAAATTAAGTATAAGAATCACCACTATTTTTCGTCGTCATTTGAAGCATCTTCTTTTGCTTCAGCCTCATTCTCGGCGGATCCCGGTTCGACTTCCGTGACAACACCTTTTTCTATTATAAGGTCAACCGCTTTTTTTTCAAGCTGTGTTTGTTTGTAATACCCCAATTGTTTGGCATCCATTTTAAAAAAATTTTTAATGGCATCCACGGACGCATTCATACCCTGTGCCATCTCTTCAAAACTTTTCTCCAACTCTTCATCTGTGAGTTCAAGATTTTCCTGTGTAATAATCTTGTCCAATATCAAATGCCTGCCGGCTTGTTTTTTGGCGACATCACGATATTGGGCCCGGATACCTTCCTTGCTCAACCCGGCTTCCTCCAGGGTAGTGTTGTTTGCCTTATACGCCTGCTCCGCCTCTGCAGTGATACCATTGAGTTCCGCTTCGATCATCGCTTCAGGAATTTCGAATTCATATTTTTGCAACAGGTTTTGGAACACCTGCTCAGACAATTCATGTTTGATTCGTTGAGTATACCCTTTTTTAAGGTTATCGCGGATGGAATCCCTTACTGCGTCCAAGGTTTCAAACGTCCCGCCAAGCCCTTTGGCCAGATCGTCATTCAGTTCCGGTAAAATTTCTTCCTGAATTTCCTTTAATGATACCTTGTAAACGATTGTTTTTCCTTTAAGATTTTCATCATGATACGTATCTTCATAACTGACTTCAACCTCAAGGTCTTGAACCGGAATAGCACCTGTCAGTTTCTCGGAGAACTCATTGGGCATACCCGGTTTTCCAATTCCCAGAATATAGTTCTCGACCTTTGGGGTCTGATCAAACGGCTCATCGTTTAAAAACCCTTCATAGTCGATAAGAACAAAATCCCCGTCCTTAACAGGCCGTTCTTCTGTCACAGTCTCTTTTTTGGCCATGGTTTTTTGGATCATGGCAATCTGGCTTTCAACTTCAGCATCGGATATCTCGTATTTTGTCCGGGTCAGTTCAATGCCTTCAAATTCGACATCGTCAAGAACCGGTTTAACCTCAACGGTGATATCAAAGGCGAAATCTTTTTCAGGTTCAAGCTCAGGCGGATCCATCTGAGGGGCACCGACAACGTCTATTTTATGCTCGTCAATTGCACTGATAAAAGCTTCTTGAATCAGTCTGGGGGCGACATCGCCATGGACATCTTTAGAAAACCTGTTTTCCAGAACTTTTCTCGGAATCTTACCCTTTCTGAATCCTTTGACGCTCGCACTCTTCTTCAGCTCACTATATGCCTTGTTCAGTTCTTTCGCCACATCCTTTTTTGGGATTTCAAAAGAGAGTACTTTTTTTACACTGCTTTTATCTTCAATTTTTACCTGCATGTTTCTTTCCTGTTTTATTGATATTAAAGTCGGTTTCCTCAAAAAAGCGGTGTTTAATTTAAATTCATACTTTCAAATCAAAGATCACACTCAAACACCACTTCAAAAATTTAAAAAAATGCAATATAACCAACAACATGATTACACAAGTCTTCTAAGATAACGATAAACAATTGAAGTGTCAAGAAAATTGCCAAACAAACTTAAATCCGTTTCTTTTAATCTGCTGCCCCTCCAATCAAAAACATCTGGCACGGTATATTATTTGACCATCAGGTAAGAATCCGACCTTAAAAGCGTATTATTAAATTCAAACCAGCTTTTAATTTTCTTGCCTTTTTTATCTGAAAGTGATATTGATCGTGCTCGTTATTTTTTGGCGACGGGGCGTAGCGCAGTCTGGTAGCGCGCCTGCTTTGGGAGCAGGATGTCGGGAGTTCAAATCTCTCCGCCCCGACCATTGCAAATAGAGGCTTACAGCTTTTGGCTGTTAGCCTTTTTTATTTTTGGTTGCAGCTCCTGGTTGCGGTTTTGTATTTTTTGAGCGAATTTTCCTGAAATAGAGTCCATCGCATCTTCAATTGACCCTTCAATGGAATGGATATAAATCTCCGTGGTTTTTATATTGGAATGACCAAGTATATTCTGAATCGTTTTGGTTGAAATATTCGGATCATCGGCCAATAAAGAAGCCATCAAATGCCGGAAGTATATGAAACCCAAAATGTGGGTTTATCACGGCTTTCTTACAAAGCCCTTTCATAAATTTAGGCCGGTGTTGAAATCGCGTTTTTGTTTTTTCGTTGTAAAAAACCCAGGTATCTTGTTTCCTATTTTTCCACATGGGTATGGTTAACGGTACTTTTTTGTCGCTGACAAACGAACGGCCCAGTCTTTTACCGGGTCCAGGGAACCGGTGGCCGCCACGGGTGTTAGGTGCGGTCTTAAGAAGATCCGGATGTTTCAAGTTCATATTCGCCGTTAATACGGATGTCCAAAAGGATTTTCCAGGGCACGGAGCGGTTATGGATCTTTATGATATTGTTCGGGTATCGTTTGACGGTTACCGGATATCTGGTTTTACTGACAAGCCGTGTGCCGTCTTTTAAAATGGCTTTGAGATGTTCAATTGATTTTTTCATGGTTCCTCTTTTTGATTCTGTTGTAAGAAAATCAAACCGTTTTGGTTTTTTTGAATATCAAATGTATCTGTTGGTAAAAGGGCTTTAAAACGCTAAAATATCCGGTTATTTATAGCGATTTGAATTTTTTTTCAGCCCGATCTCTTTCATTTTTTGTGAATCTCATAATTCCAGTTTCCCTATATTTTAATTTAATTAGGCTTGACTAAAAAAAACTTGCATTGTATATAAAGTTTCAATAAATCATCACTCATGATTTATGATTTACGATTTACTTTTTGCTTTAAGATTCGCCCCTGCAGCATAGGGTTGCAGGGGTGGTCTTTTTTAGCGTGTTTACAACAAAATCTGAACCAGCCATGATCAAATGCCTGTAAAACCTTCTCGCGAACACAAAGTCATGTTTAAATTGCTGCGTTTCCTTTATCCTGAAAATCATCCATGCCCATTTAAAATCCATATTTCAATTCCTCCATGGCAATTGATATTAAGCTGAATTTGCCATGCAACTGTCGTAATTAAAGTTGATTCATCGGACTGCCGATGACATTGATGTCTTGATGTCCTGTATTTCGTATTAATATGAATAAAGGAAATATCTATGAATCCCACCATTACTCCACCTTTATCAGCAGGGTTGATTTCAAACCTATCAAAATCAACAGAAAATTCAGTTTCCGAAGCAAAACCCATCTCTAAAACCCCGCCCTTATCCTATGAAGAAGCAAAAATGGCTGCTGGTCAGGCCATTCAGAAAGTAGTGGGGCAACTAAAGACCAAATTCCCCCCCAAAACCCTTCAAGAGAGAGGCGTGGAAATGTTGGATGAAGCAGAAAATGAAAAAAAAACAGATTCAGCAAAAACCTCAGAAACTGATTCGAATACGGATGGCAATGAAGGAGAAGACTCAAGCAATTCAAAGAAGAGCGTTGATGTCTATGTATAGAAAACTCCAGGGTTTCAAAAATATGCAGTGGTGTTAACCGTTCTATGTTATACACGGTTCTCCTTTACTTGGGTTTAAAAATTGTAGGCAAAAATCAGGTTGATCTTGATCATTTTTGAAATTCGATTGTAATAAAATCAGAAGGTTATATGAAGATCTGTTTTT
>JANQML010000358.1 GCA_028280105.1 Desulfobacula sp.
AGAGGGGGTTGAGATGATCATGCCCGGTGACAATGCAACCATTAACGTTGAGTTGATCAATCCCATCGCAATGGAAAAAGAGCTCAGGTTCGCCATCAGAGAAGGTGGTCGTACCGTTGGTGCCGGTGTTATCGGTGAAATTGTAGAATAAAAGTCCAAAGGAGTCAGCAGTGGACAGGATCAATGTCGCTCTTGCATGTACGCTTTGCAAGAGGAGAAATTATACAACGACCAAGAACAAGCGGAAAACTCCGGATAAAATCGAGTTTATGAAATACTGCAAGTTCTGTAACAAGCATTTGTTGCACAAAGAGACCAAAATAAAATAGAATTTAGTTTTTGCAGGTCAGTAGCTCCAATTGGCAGAGCGCCAGACTCCAAATCTGGAAGTTGGGGGTTCGACTCCCTCCTGACCTGCCACATTATTTTGTTCCGACGTTCAGGCGGAAGATAAAATGGATTAAAATTGTGATCCGGCAATACGAGAACCGGATTGTAATTAACAGGCTTAGGAATTGTATGTCTCGATTACATAAAAAAAAACCTGCGGGTGAAAAGAAAAAGAGAAGAGAAAAGCCGGAGGTTGACGCTGAAGCGTCCGCTTCCGTCTCTAAGTCGGCGCCCATAACAAGTCCTTTGAAGGCAAAATCAGATAAATCAGCCGATGCTGCTGACGGAGACCCTGGTTTTATCCAGCGGGCGACAGAGTTCTTCAGAGAGGTTAAGGTCGAGCTTAAAAAGGTAACCTGGCCGTCAAGAAAGCAGACAACCGGTACAACGGTCGTTGTCATTATTTTTGTTTTTGTTGTCGCCGCTTTCCTTGGTCTGTTTGATTTGGGCCTCTCAAAGCTTGTTCAGGTTGTCCTGACATAAAACAAGGGAAGTAACATGTCACTAAAATGGTATGTCGTACATGTCTATTCAGGTCATGAGCAGAAAGTTAAGGTTGCTCTCAAAGAGAAGATAGAAGGGTCCAAAAATCCGGATAAATTCGGAGAGATTCTTATTCCGACTGAGAATATTGTCGAGCTGGTTGACGGCAAGAAAAAAGAATCTTCACGTAAATTTTATCCCGGATATATTTTGGTTCGCATGCACTTGGATAACGAAACCTGGCATATCGTAAACTCCACTGCAAAGGTGACCGGTTTTTTGGGGGGGAAAAATAAACCGGCCCCCATCAGTGACAAAGAAGCCCAGCAGATTGTAGACAAGATGCAGCAGGGTAAAAACAAACCCCAGCCCAAATATTTCTTTGAGCCTGGTGATGAGGTCAGGGTTGTTGACGGGCCATTCTCCAATTTCAACGGTACTGTTGAAGACGTATCGCCTGACAAGGAAAAGATTAAGGTTTTGGTAAGTATTTTCGGGCGAGCCACACCGGTGGAGTTGAATTTCATACAGGTTAGCAAAATATAATTACGGTTAAAAGGTAAGTTTCAGGAGTTAAAACAATGGCAAAAAAAGTAATGACGCAAATAAAGCTTCAGGTCGAAGCTGGAAAAGCCAATCCATCCCCACCCATCGGGCCGGCTTTGGGTCAGCACGGTGTGAATATTATGGATTTTTGTAAGGCTTTTAATGCAAAGACCGCAAATGATGCGGGAAATATTATTCCTGTTGTCATCACCGTCTATCAGGATAGATCCTTCAGCTTTATTACAAAAACGCCTCCGGCATCCCGGTTGTTGCTGGCTGCTGCGAAGATTGAAAAAGGATCCGGCGAACCCAACCGGGACAAAGTCGGGAAAGTGACCAGAGACCAGCTTGTCGCAATTGCCGAAACCAAAAAAGAAGATTTAAACGCCTCAGACATTGACGCTGCTGTAAAGATTATCGCAGGTACAGCCAGAAGCATGGGGATAGAAGTAGTTTAACTTTAAGTATAAAGAGTGATTAAAAATGTCAAAGCGGAGTAAAAAACATACAGAAGCGCTTAAAAAGGTCGACAGAACGGTTCAATACGATCCAAAAGACGCCCTGGAACTCGCTGTATCTTCAAGTTATGTGAAATTTGACGAAACCGTAGATGTTGCTGTTAAATTGGGTGTTGATCCTCGACATGCCGATCAGATGGTCCGTGGCACGGTTGTATTGCCCAATGGGCTCGGTAAAGAGGTGAAGGTTCTGGTCTTTGCAAAAGGCGAAAAAGAAAAAGAGGCCCTGGACGCTGGGGCGGATTTTATCGCTGATGAGGAAACCGTTAAAAAAATTCAAGACGGCTGGTTCGGATTTGATAAAGCCATTGCAACACCGGATATGATGGGTACGGTCGGTAAACTGGGGCGTGTATTAGGGCCCCGTGGTCTGATGCCCAATGCCAAAACCGGTACGGTGACCTTTGAAGTCGAAAAAGCGATTAACGAGCTAAAAGCCGGAAAGATTGATTTCAGAGTTGAAAAAGCGGGTATCGTACATGTTCCGGTGGGGAAAATCTCTTTTGGTGCTGAAAAATTAACGGAAAATGTCAAGGCCTTCCTTGACAAGCTGGCTGCGTTAAAACCGGCAGCAAGCAAAGGGGCTTATTTTAAAACCATTAGTGTTTCCTCAACAATGGGTCCGGGCATTAAGGTCGACCCCATGTTGATTAAATAGTTTTTTTTTACCTGTCATAGACAGTAGGTGTGCATATTGCACATAATCGGAATTGCCGGCCTGCCGAGACGGAAGACAAATTTTGTTTTGGTTCAGTTGGCACCTTCGGAACAATTCATGAATGGAAGGAGGTGTAGAAAAGTTGCTTAATATTACCCAGAAAAAAGAACAGGTCGAAAGACTCGCTAAAGAGTTTTCCGAAT
The DNA here is from genome assembly GCA_028280105.1 of Desulfobacula sp. Classification (GTDB taxonomy): domain Bacteria; phylum Desulfobacterota; class Desulfobacteria; order Desulfobacterales; family Desulfobacteraceae; genus Desulfobacula. The sequence goes on from JANQML010000358.1 coordinate 2,799, forward strand.
CTGAAATTTCGATTCTCGTAGACTATAAAGGTCTTGATGTATTGAAAATGACGGAACTCCGATCCCAGTTGCGTGCTGCGGGTAGTCGGATGGAAGTCGTTAAAAATTCATTGCTGGTCAGAGCATCCGAAGGCACGGACGCGGCCTTGATGAAAGATTTTTACAAAGGGCCCAGTGCCATTGTTTTATCTGACAATGACGTGGTTGCTCCGGCCAAAATTTTGTCTGATTTTGCTAAAGATAATGAGAAACTTGAGATTAAAGCCGGTGCTTTGGCTGGAAAACTTCTCAATGTAGACGAAATTAAACAACTGGCGAAAATGCCGTCCAGAGAAGAGTTGCTGGGCAAGACGGCCAGCGTTCTCAATGCTGTACCGACATCACTGGTTACGGTGCTGTCCGGTGTACCGCGATCCTTTGTCAACGTGCTGAATGCGGTTAAGGATCAAAAAGAAGCGGCATAACCCCTCTCAATTGCTAAAATTAAAATTATATTCGATAGATAGAAAGATTTATTTAGGAGAAAGAAATGGCTGATATCACAAAAGAAGATGTAATTGAATTTATATCCAACATGAGTGTTCTTGAATTGTCAGAACTTGTAACCGAGTTTGAAGAAAAATTCGGTGTTTCCGCAGCAGCTCCCGTTGCATTTGCCGGTGCCATGCCGGCAGCCGGAGATGCCGGTGCAGCAGCTGAAGAACAGACAGAATTTGATGTTATTCTTGAAACCATTGGTGACAAGAAGATTAACGTCATCAAGGAGGTGAGAGCAATCACCGGACTGGGGCTTAAAGAGGCAAAAGCGCTCGTTGAAGAAGCACCCAAAGCAGTCAAAGAAGGCATTGCAAAAGATGAAGCTGAAAAGGTCAAAGAGCAATTGGAAGGAGCCGGTGCTCAAGTTTCTTTGAAGTAATCAGATCGCGTGCAATAGTTTTTTTGTTTGCATAGAAGTTATGCGGGGGCAAGGCGTTGGTGCCATGTCTCCGCTTTTACGGTTGGAAAAACTCACACTGGGAGAAATCATGACCGGAAGTCTTTTGACAGTAAAGCGTATTAGAAAAGAGTTTGGCAGCAGGACCAAGATCATTGACATCCCCGATTTGATCGGGATGCAGAGAAATTCCTACGAGAGTTTTCTGCAAAAAGATGTCCTTCCCGAAGACCGGGAAGAAAAAGGGCTTCATGCTGTATTTAAATCTGTATTCCCGATAAAGGATTTTACAGATACCTCCTCATTGGAATATGTCTCTTATTCCTTTGGCGAATCCAAACATTCCATTAAGGAATGCACGTCCCGCGGGATGACCTATGATATTCCCGTAAATATTAAAGTCCGGCTGGTGGTTTATGATCATGATAAAGAATCCGGCATGTCCACCATTCGCGATATTAAAGAGCAGGAAATCTATTTCGGTACCATTCCTTTAATGACCCGAAGGGGAACATTTATCATAAACGGCACCGAACGGGCCGTTGTCAGCCAGCTGCATCGATCCAGCGGTGTCTTTTTTGATCATGATAAAGGCAAAAACTATTCTTCAGGTAAAATCATATATAATGCCAGGGTGATTCCGGTTCGCGGTTCCTGGATCGATATGGAGATTGATGCCAAGGATATTGTCTATATCAGAATCGACAGGCGAAGAAAATTTCCGGTTTCCATCCTTTTCAAGGCCTTTGGCTATACCAGTGAAGATATTCTGGGCTTTTTTTATACCCAAGAACAGATCGTTAAAAAGAACGGATCTTTTTTTAAAACATTTGTTCCGGATAATCTTAAACGCCAACGAGCCAGTTTTGATATTAAATCTCCGAAAACCGGTGAGGTTGTTGTAAAACAAGGCCGAATTTTTACAAAAAGAGCACTCAAAAAGCTGTCTGAAGACGGGCTTGAATCCATACCCATACTTGAAACGGAATTGATTGACAAAGCATTTGCATCGGCTGTTTATGATAAAGAGACCGGAGAGATGCTTTTTAAAGCCGGTGAGCAGATAACCGAAGAAAGCTTCGAACTCATGGATGAGAAGGGAATCGACACCTTTGATATTCTCTATGTCGACCCCAGAAGTTCGGATTCCATGAGAAAAACCTTGATGTCCGATAAAATACAGTCCAAGGAAGAGGCCCTGATGGATATCTATCGCCGGCTCCGTCCGGGGAATCCGGCGACGGTCGAAGTGGCACAGGACTTTATCGATCACCTGTTTTTTCGGCAGGCCTATTACGATCTGTCCAAGGTGGGACGTTTGAAAATGAACCACCGGCTGGGTGTGAACACCAAAATAGACGTAAAGACGCTTCGAAAAGAAGATGTCCTTTTAACGGCTTCCACACTGATCGAGCTCAAAGATACCCAAGGACAGGTGGACGATATCGACCACCTGGGTAACAGACGGGTTCGTGCCGTTGGCGAGCTTTTGGAAAATCATTACCGCATCGGGCTGGTCAGGATGGAACGGGCCATAAAGGAAAAGATGTCCATGCAGGAAGTCGATGCCATGATGCCCCACGATTTAATCAACCCCAAACCGGTTTCCGCCGTGGTCCGGGAATTTTTCGGAACATCGCAGTTGTCTCAGTTCATGGATCAGACCAATCCCTTGTCTGAAACCACTCACAAAAGACGGTTGTCTGCCTTGGGACCGGGTGGTTTGACACGGGAAAGAGCCGGATTTGAAGTCAGGGACGTCCACCCCTCTCATTATGGCAGGATATGTCCCATTGAGACCCCGGAAGGACCGAATATCGGGCTGATCGTCTCTTTGTGCACATATGCCCGGGTAAATGATTTCGGCTTTATTGAAACACCGTACCGTTTGACAAGTGAGGGCCAGGCTTCCAAAGAGATCAAGCATCTGTCGGCATTTGAAGAAAAAGAACATCCCATTGCCCAGGCAAATGCCCCGTTGGATGTCCACGGCAATTTTAAGAATCCGTTGGTCTCTTCACGGGTTGCCGGTGAATTTGAAATGATTGAAAACCAGGATGTCAAATTCATGGATGTATCCCCGAATCAGCTGGTATCCGTCTCTGCTTCGTTGATTCCGTTCCTTGAAAATGATGATGCCAACAGGGCATTGATGGGTTCTAACATGCAGCGCCAGGCTGTTCCGCTGATCCGAAGCGAAGCGCCGCTGGTGGGGACCGGTATGGAAAGCGTGGTTGCCCGTGATTCCGGTGTCACCATCGTTGCCGACTATGACGGTGAGGTGGTGGAAGTGGACTCCAAACGCATTGTGGTTCGTAATGATGAACCGGAAGAGGGCCGATTTGAAAAGGCGGTTTCCATATATAATTGTACCAAATTTGTTCGGTCCAACCAGAATACCTGCTTTAACCACCGGCCCATTGTTGAGCGCGGAGATATGGTTAAAAAGGGCCAGGTGATTGCTGACGGCCCGTCCACTGAAATGGGAGAATTGGCACTGGGTAAAAATGTAACCGTGGCCTTTATGCCTTGGGACGGATACAATTATGAGGATTCGATTCTCGTCAGTGAACGGTTGGTCAAGGACGGTGTTTATACGTCGGTTCATGTTGAAGAATTTGAAGTCCTTGCCCGGGATACCAAGCTGGGTAAGGAAGAGATCACGCGAGACATTCCCAACGTGGGAGAAGAGGCCTTAAAGAACCTGGACGAAAGCGGAATCATCCGCCTGGGTGCTGAAGTCAGCTCCGGGGACATTCTTGTGGGAAAGATCACGCCAAAGGGTGAAACCCAGTTGTCCCCTGAAGAAAAATTGCTTCGGGCCATATTTGGTGAAAAAGCAGGGGATGTAAAAGATACCTCATTGTGTGTCCCTCCGGGAGTGAAAGGAAAAGTCATTGATGCCAAAGTCTTTTCAAGAAGAGGCTTGACAAAGGATGACAGAACCCGAATGATCGAGGATGAGGAGATTGAGAGACTGGAAAAAGATCGGGATGATGAAATAAAAATTATTTCCGGTGTGGCCCGGCAGAAAGTTGAATCTATCCTAGACGGACAACATATCATCACCAGCCTGGAGAAGAGCGGTAAAGTCTTGGTTAAATCAGATACCATCGTAACTCCCGGCCTGTTCAAAGATATTCCGGTTTCGGTCCTGGTAAACGTCGCGGTAAAAGATGCCGTTCTGACGGAACGGGCCCAGGTCATTCTTGAAAGTGCCCAGGATCAGATCAAAAAGGCAAGAGAACACTTTAACCGCCAGGTTTCCCGGTTTGAAAAGGGAGATGACCTGCCGCCGGGTGTTCTGAAGATGATCAAAATTTCCGTTGCCATGGAAAGAGTGCTTTCCGTGGGCGATAAAATGGCAGGCCGCCACGGCAATAAAGGGGTGGTTTCCCGTATCCTCAGGGTTGAGGATCTGCCTTACTTTGAGGACGGCAGACCGGTTGATATGGTGTTGAATCCGTTGGGTGTGCCGTCCCGTATGAATGTCGGGCAGATTCTCGAAATTCATCTGGGTCACGCCGCGTTTGGGCTGGGGCAACGGATCGAAGAGTTGCTCAGCCAGATGAAACTGGACAAACTCAGGGAAAAAGTGCTGAATGTCTTTTCCATGACCCAGGCTCAGCAGGTAAACCACTCAGAAGACAAACTGGCTGATAAAATCAAAAATATGACGGATGAAGAGCTGGTTGATTTTGCATCATATTATCGAAACGGTGTTCATATGGCCACTCCGGTATTTGATGGTGCCAGTGAAGACGAAATTAAACACCTGATCGGCCTGGCCGGTTTCGATACATCCGGGCAGTCCGTGTTATATGACGGCAGAACCGGTGAACGCTTTGATAAACCGGTAACCGTCGGTACCATGTATATGCTCAAGCTTCATCATTTGGTGGATGATAAACTCCATGCCCGGTCCATCGGACCTTACTCGCTTGTTACTCAGCAGCCGCTGGGCGGTAAAGCGCAGTTCGGCGGTCAGCGGCTGGGGGAAATGGAAGTCTGGGCCATGGAGGCCTATGGGGCGGCCCATGCCCTTCAGGAGTTTTTAACGGTGAAGTCCGATGATATGACCGGGCGAACCCGAATGTACGAAAAGATTGTTAAAGGCCAGAACGTCCTTGAGCCCGGAATGCCTGAATCATTCAGGGTGCTCATCAAAGAGCTCAACAGTCTGGGTTTAGATATGAATCTTATAGAAGGTAGCAGATAAGGAGAAGACATTGGATAATATATATGATTTCTTCGCAAAACCCAAAGATCCTAAGATTTATCAGGGCGTCCAGATCAGCCTTGCTTCGTCTGATCAGATCCGGGAATGGTCCCACGGTGAGATAAAAAAGCCGGAAACCATCAATTACAGAACATTTAAGCCCGAACGTGACGGGTTGTTCTGTGCAAAAGTCTTTGGGCCGACCAAAGATTACGAGTGCAACTGCGGTAAATATAAACGGATGAAGCACCGGGGTGTTGTTTGTGAAAAATGCGGTGTAGAGGTAATTCAGTCAAAGGTGAGAAGGGACCGGATGGCCCATATTGAACTGGCATCCCCGGTATCCCATATCTGGTTTTTGAAAAGTCTTCCCAGCAAAATCGGGAACGTGCTTGATCTGACGCTTAAAAATCTTGAAAAAGTCCTCTATTTTGACTCATATATTGTCATCGACCCCAAGGATACCGGGCTGAAAAAACTTCAATTGCTTTCGGATGACCAATACTATGAAGCACTGGAGACATTTGGCGAGGAATTTGAAGCCGGAATCGGAGCCGAAGCCATCTTAAAGCTGCTGGATGAGATTGATCTGCAGGCGGTTCATGATGAACTCAAAGAAGAGATTAACCTGACCAAATCCGTTGCCAAGCAGCAGAAGATGGCCAAACGGCTCAAGGTGATTGACGCCTTTTTAACCTCCGGAATCGAGCCGTCACGGATGATACTGACAGCCTGCCCCATCCTGCCGCCGGATCTGCGTCCTCTGGTTCCTTTGGAAGGGGGGCGGTTTGCCACATCTGATCTGAATGATCTCTATCGTCGGGTTCTCAACAGGAACAACCGGCTGAAACGGCTGGTGGATCTTGATGCCCCGGATATCATCGTCAGAAATGAAAAGCGGATGCTTCAAGAGGCCGTGGATGTTCTGTTCGACAACGGCCGGCACGGCCGGGTGGTTACCGGGACCAACAAGCGGCCGCTCAAATCACTGAGTGACACCTTAAAAGGAAAACAAGGCCGTTTCAGACAAAACCTGCTGGGTAAACGGGTTGATTACTCCGGTCGTACGGTTATTACCGTGGGTTCCGAACTTCGCCTCCATCAGTGCGGTATTCCTAAAAAGATGGCCCTGGAGCTGTTCAAACCCTTTATTTATAATTACTTGGAGCAAAAAGGGTATGTTTCGACTGTCAAGTCTGCCAAAAAAATGGTGGAAAGGGAAGAGACCGAAGTCTGGGACGCCCTTGAATCGGTTGTAAAAGAGTACCCGGTCATGCTCAACCGGGCGCCAACACTTCATCGTCTGGGGTTCCAGGCCTTTGAACCGGTTCTGATTGAAGGAAAAGCCATTCAGCTCCACCCGCTTGTCTGTCCGGCGTTCAATGCGGATTTTGACGGAGACCAGATGGCGGTCCATGTGCCGCTTTCTCTGGAGTCCCAGCTTGAAGCCCGTATCATGATGCTGTCCACAAACAATATCCTGTCCCCGGCAAACGGACAGCCGATTATCGTGCCGACACAGGATATTGTTCTGGGTATCTATTATATGACCCGTGCCGTCAGAAACCAGAAAGGGGAAGGCTCCCGGTTTTATTCCATCGAAGAGGTCAGGTATGCGTTTGATGCCGGCGAGTTGTCGCTTCATGCCAATATCAAGGTTCGAATCGATGGAGAAAACTATGAGACGACAACGGGACGGATTCTTCTCTGGGAGACGATACCCGGTGATATCCTGCTCTCCATCAGCCGAATCCGGACGGAGACCTCAGAGGCCTGTGAAGAGGCGCTTGCGGAATTAAAGGCCGGCAAAAACTGGGCGCGAACCCTGAATAAATATTCAGACGATGAAATTAAAAAGACCAAAGGTAAGACCGGTCTTTTGACCCGTAAAGAATTCAAGAATCTGTTTCAGGTTTCCGAAATCGTCGTGGAGCAGTTGTATGGATTGAAAAAAGACCAGTACACGGATGTCAGAAAAGTGGGGGATAATTATACCATCTTTAAGGTGGACAAACGGGAAACCACCCTGCCGTTTAATCTGGTCAACAAGCTCATGGATAAATCCTCCATTGTCAAGCTCATTGATTATGCCTACAGAAATATCGGGCTGAAAGAGACGGTCATTCTGTCCGACCGGCTGAAAGATATCGGATACAAATATTCAACACTTGGCGGTTTGTCCATCTGTGTGGATGATATGATTATTCCCTCTGAAAAATGGGATATCATCAAGGCATCGGAAAAAAGTATTGAAGATATTAAAAATCAGTATTCCGAAGGATTGATTACCCAGGGAGAGAAGTACAATAAGGTCGTTGACATCTGGGCGCAAAGCACGGACGACATTGCCAATGCCATGATGGAAGTCATGAAAAACCCCAACAAGGGTAAAGAGAACAGCGACGAGCCTGAACAGCTCAACGCCGTATATGTGATGGCCGATTCCGGTGCCCGTGGCAGTAAGGATCAGATGCGCCAGCTGGCAGGCATGCGTGGGTTGATGGCAAAACCCTCCGGTGAGATCATCGAAAATCCGATTACGGCTTGCTTTCGCGAAGGATTATCGGTGCTTCAATATTTTATCTCTACACATGGTGCGCGTAAGGGGTTGGCGGATACTGCCCTGAAAACGGCCAACTCCGGTTATCTGACCCGTCGTCTGGCGGATGTGGGGCAGGATTGCACCATCATTGAGATTGATTGCGGTACCATTAACGGGATCGAGGTGGAGGCTTTGTACGAAGGCGGGGAAATTATCCAAACCCTGGGTGAACGAATTCTTGGAAGGGTGACTCAGCAGGATATCCACGATCCTTATACCGATGAGTTTATTGTGGGAGTGGATACCGAGCTAAACGAAGCCCATGTCCGGAAGATTGAGGCTGCCGGTGTGCAGCACGTGAAAATTCGGTCTGTTCTGACCTGTAACTCACGCTATGGGGTCTGTTCCAGGTGTTATGGACGGGATCTGGCCCACGGTCAGACCGTCGAAATCGGTCAGGCCATTGGTATTGTGGCTGCCCAGTCGATCGGTGAACCCGGCACGCAGTTGACAATGAGAACCTTCCATATTGGCGGGACTGCATCCCGAAAGGTTGAGGTTGCTGAAATTAAAGCCAGGGTCGGCGGGATTTTAAGATATAACGAAGATATCCAAACCGTTGTTTCGGCAGACAATGACACCATCGTTATGAACAGAAAAGGGGGAGGGATAACGATTGTAGGTGAAGACGGCCGGGAAAGAGCAAAAGAGACCGTTATCTATGGTGCGACCCTTCTGATAAAAGACGGCCAGGCAATCGAACCCGGGGATGTCATTGCTGCATGGGATCCGTTTACCACTCCGATTCTAACGGAAGTTAGCGGCCGGGTCCGGTTTGCAGACATTGAGGTCGGCAATACCGTTCAGGAACAGATCGACCCTGTGACCGGTAAGGTATCCCGGACGATCACGGAAGGTAAAGATACGGAGATTCGACCGCGGATCACTCTTAAAGATAAAGAAGGCAAGGGGGTGAAACTGCCGAATTCGAAAACGGTTGCCCGCTACTATCTGCCGGTCAATGCCATCATCACCGTTGATGAAGATGAACAGGTTATGGCCGGGGATGTCATTGCCAAGCTTCCCAGGGCGACAACCAAAACCAAAGATATCACAGGCGGGTTGCCCCGTGTTGCCGAGCTTTTTGAAGTCCGAAAACCAAAAGATCCCGGTGTGCTTACAGAAATTGACGGGTATGTCGAGGTGTCCAAGGGGACAAAGGGACGGCAGAAAGTAACGATTACACCTACCGATGTTGGAGAAAAGAAAGAGTATTCCATTCCTAAAGGGCAGCATGTCACCGTTTACGATGGGGACTATGTAAAGGCGGGTGATCCGTTGATTGCCGGATCAGCCAACCCCCAGGATATTATGAACATCAAAGGTGAGGTCGCTCTTGCCAAATATCTGGTGGATGAGGTTCAGGAAGTCTACCGGCTTCAGGGTGTTCGAATCAACGACAAGCACATTGAGGTGGTTATCCGTCAGATGATGAGACGGGTAAAGGTGATCTCAACCGGTGATACCAACTTTATACCGGATGAGCAGGTTGACCGGGTCCGGTTCGAAGAAACCAATCGTGAGGTTGCCATGAGCGGCGGCGAACCGGCAAAAGGGGAACCCTTGATCTTGGGTATTACCAAAGCCTCTTTGTCCACCGATTCCTTTCTGTCGGCCGCGTCTTTCCAGGAAACAACCAAAGTGTTGACGCTGGCAGCGATTGAAGGAAAATATGATAACCTCAAAGGATTGAAAGAGAATGTGGTAATGGGTCGTATTATTCCCGCCGGTACCGGATTCCCGGGATATGCAAATGTTGAGGTCGGACTGGGTGAAGTGGAAGAAGTCTAATAAAAAATTAAAAAAACTTGACATTAACAATGAATGAACGTACAATTAAACATTTTGTCGTGTATGACGGTTGTTTAGTATTGATAAGGAGCGTTGGAAAGCTATGCCGACCATAAATCAGTTGGTTAGAAAAGGTAGGAAAAAAGCAGAAAAAAAAGCGAGCACGCCCGCATTGAAAGGGGGGCCCCAAAAACGTGGTGTATGTACCAGGGTGTACACTTCAACACCAAAGAAACCAAACTCTGCTTTGAGAAAGGTGGCCAGGGTACGATTGACTACCGGAATGGAAGTCGCTGCCTATATCCCGGGGATGGGGCATAACCTTCAGGAGCATTCGGTTGTGCTTGTTCGCGGCGGCAGGGTGAAAGACCTTCCAGGTGTTCGTTATCATATTGTCAGGGGTGCCCTTGATACATTGGGTGTGGATGACAGGCGGCAGGGCCGGTCAAAATACGGAGCAAAGCGGCCCAAATAATTTAAGGGTCAGCGCAGATGTTAATTAAGCTATGGTGGGTGTAAACATGACAGCAACAAAATTTTCGCTTGATAATGTAACAAAAGAGGCGTCAGCCGAAGAGAAATTGATTGCCAAATTTGTTAACTGCGTTATGAAGGATGGGAAAAAGAATGCAGCGCGCAAAGTTGTTGGAAAAGCTTTGGCGATTGCAGAAGAGAAGATAAACGAACCTGCATTGGATGTGTTTAAGAAAGTGATTGATAATATCCGGCCGGCTGTGGAAGTGAAATCCCGGCGAATCGGCGGCTCTACTTATCAGGTGCCGACGGATATTAAGCCGAGCAGGCAGACTGCGCTGGCATTTCGGTGGTTGATTACATTTAGTCGGAATCGATCGGAAAAAGGATATGCCAACAAATTGGCAATGGAGATTCTGGACGCCTATAATCAGCGTGGCGGTGCAATTAAGAAAAAAGAAGACACGCATAAGATGGCAGAGGCAAATAAGGCCTTTGCTCATTTTAGGTGGTAAATAATTTGAAAAATTTCCTGATAACATTCCAGGGTTGGAATTAAATTAGAGGAGTAAAAAAGGATGGCTAAGGAAAAGTTTGAGCGGACCAAGCCGCATGTAAACATAGGAACAATTGGTCACATTGATCACGGAAAGACTACGCTTACGGCGGCAA
>JANQML010000390.1 GCA_028280105.1 Desulfobacula sp.
AACAATATTATAACATACACTCGTTCAAAAAGCGAGCCCAAAATGCTTTAAACTATTGTTTTTTAAACATATTCATTCAAATCTACAGAAACTATTTAATGCAGATTCATATTCTCTTCGTAATTCAACAAGAGGGATCTGTGAATTAATTCTAGCCAACAGCTCATCTGGCTCAAATGGTTTGACAATGTAATCATTGGCTCCGTATGAAAACCCCTTCATTTTCATTTCAAAATCAGCTCTTGCTGTAAGCATAATTACAGGAACCCATGAGAAGGTTCTTCTTCTCCGGATATTTTTTAATAATTCAACACCATCCATTTTAGGCATCATAATATCTGTGATCACTATATCGATAGATCTTTTGTCTAGTTCTTCCAATGCCTCAATTCCATTTTTACTCACAAAAACGTGATGTATCGGTGATATTATATTTTTTAAAAATATACAAAGGTCGTCATTATCTTCTACAATCAATATTGTAAATGAGTTCTTTTTTAGATCTGATTCTGTTTTAAATGGTATCCTTATTGAATCGTTTTCTGTTTTTAGTTCGTCAACTCCGCCGGTCAATTCATCTATTTTACCAACATCATTCTCTTTAATTATTTGGCCTTTAACATCAATTGCTTTAGGTATAAAAATTTTAAAGGTTGAGCCCTTATTCGGTTCACTTTCAACAGTTATTTTTCCTTTATGCAATTCGACTATCCTTTTTGACAGTGAAAGTCCGATACCAGTTCCTTCGTACTTTTTTGTTAAAGAAGAATCCGCCTGCCGGAAACGTTCAAATATGATCTCCTGATCCTCGCTCTTAATCCCTATCCCTGTATCTTCGAGAGCAATGACAATATCATTTTCATTCTGGTCTAATGAAAGAATGATTTGTCCTTTAGAAGGGGTAAATTTAATTGCATTTGATATAAGGTTTTTCATTGCTTTTTCGAATAAATTTTGATCCAAATTGGCATGCAACTCTTCTGGATTATCCATAAACCTGTATCGTAACTTTTTATTTTTAATGGCAAATTCAAAGTTTGAAGTAATATAGCGAAGGAATTCTGATAAGTTGGTCTTTTCTAAAGAGGGTTTCATCTCATATGATTCAGCTTTAGAGAAATCAAGAATATTGTCAATTAATATACTCAATGTACTGGTGTTACGGCTCACAGAGTCGAATATTTCTGATGAGTTTTTGATTTCTTGACCCAGTTGGCCCTGTCGAATAGCTTCAATCTGGGATTTGATAAGGGTTAACGGTGTGCGCAATTCATGTGTTACATTTGTATAAAATTCAGTCTTTTGCTTATCCAGTTCCAAAAGCTTTTCATTTATTCTTTTTAATTCTTCAGTCTTTTCTTTGATCAGTTTGTCCCGGTTTATAAGCTGTTCTTTATGTTCAATTAAAATTCTTGTGGCATGATCCATCTCTCTTTTAACAATAGGGATACTAAAAACCAATGATTTAAATAGCCTGGTAAAGAGGCCAGGATCATTATACCTCACTTCGAATTCCCAGATTCCCCGTCCTTTATCTCCTTGTTTCTGGGGACCTTTTTCTATACATGTATGATTTACTCTGACGTTTGTTGCTCCTGATAGTTTTAAATATGATCTAAGCAGGCCTGCACCCCATTGCATTCCAAGATGTGTTGGGACAATGCCCTCAAAATATATCGATCTAAGAACAGCATGGCCCTTCTCTGACTTTAATAGGACAACATCTTTAGTAATATTGAATTTGTCGTTCTCTCTCTGGAGATACGCCATCATTTTTTGGGGACCGATAAAAGGCATGCCAACCGCCGTTTTTAAAAAATGCTGATGCTGGTGCAGGGATTCTGCGGCATTGAAGAAAAAGTTTGATTCCTGTACATGATTATTTATTTCGTCGAAAAAAGCATTCACAAAGAGCTGTGAAAACCAATAGTTTTCATTTTTTATATGGGTCAAAGCAACATGTTCTATTATACCGGTTGTCAAATTCTCAACATAATATGGTTCTTCCCTGTTGATATGATCCACAATCTTTTGCACATTGATTTTCGGATAGTTGTCTTCAATGTAATTAACAACGCCAATGAACGTAAGCGAGGATATTTGTTTGGGCATTAACGTTTTTTCAGCGTTCAATTCTACACGCATACACATACCTCATTTCATAAGATACAAATCAGACAACTGGAAGGATTGAAGATTCAATTTCAGTATTCGGTGTCTCATCTCTTTTACTATCCTTCAATCACAAGCAGTGGAAATTCTTTGGTGCTCATCAAACAGCAACCCAATAAAACGGTTTTAAAAAGAGCAATTGTTCATTTTGTATAATCATATCCGGTAAAAAACCAATCATTTTTTGACCGGACAAAAATTGAAGAGACAAGGCTGGAAAACATTTAAGATAAGAAATGCCATCAGATTAGAGCAGAATCTTTTACCTAAAAAATGGAAAAAGAGTCGGTTAAAATTCCAGGTGCACGGACCACAGATACCAGCAGGATCGTATAGATGCATCCCGGATAATTACTAAATGAAAGGAATTTGAAATGAAGAAATTACAGAAAGCTATTGGTATGGTATTGATCTCCATGTTTATCGGGTCTATTGGATTTTGGAGTTGCGGTGGAGGAGGGGGAGGGGGAGGGGGTGGAGAGGATGGAGGGAGTGGTTCTAACATGTGTGATACTTGGAGTGGTACATTCGTTGAAAGCTGCCCTGGGGACCCACAGGAGTATGGTGGTACCGGCACGGCCACTACCTGTGATGATGGGACCATATCAATCATATATATGGATGGTGAGACCGCAACAGGTACATTCGCCATCAACGGATCCACAATGGAGGCATCAATTAAAGAAGGTGCTAATACACTAGATATTACGGGAACAGTCAGCGAAGACGGCAATACTGTTACCGGGACATACAACGTCGTTGAAACCCCATGTAGCGGCATATTCACCATGACCAAATAGGTTCGATGGTAATTATATCAAATCAAATGAAAGGGAGGCGGGAGCTGAATGCTTCTGTCTCTTTCCTTTCAAATATACGTTTGCAGGGCCTTGTTTTCCTTGTTTTCATTTTCCTGTGCATGGGCTCCCATTCATCCGCTTTTGGGAAAACCAAATCTGGAGAACAACCGACGGCCCTGTCTGACCCGCCTTTTTTTGAACAACGGCTTTATGATCCTGTTGAAAAAATTCCCATGGATTATATTGACGCCGGTCGGGTCATCCGGCTGGCAGAAGTCCGGGCTCCTGAGGTGATCCGGGCCCTGCTTGCAGTGGAAAGGGGCCGGCTCCGGTCGGAAAAGACGGATGACCGACGCTTCCCCAGCCTGCATCTCACACCCAGGATCAATGCCCCGGTGTTCGGTGATCATTACCAGGATATGTTGTCAACTAACCTGAGCATATACTGGAACATCCTAAGCCTGATCTATAAGGATTATCACTTTCACCTGGCAAAAGCAGGTTTGAAACATGCTGTTTACAACCTTGACATGGACCGGCAAAAAGCCAGGATCAATGCCCTGAAAGCCTATTTCAACTATCTGAAATCCAGGGATGCAGCTTTGCATGCCGGAAGGCAAAAAACTCTGGCTCTGCAGGCCTATGAAGACCATTTATATCTTTGGAAACACCATCTTATTGCAGCACAGGACCTTGCTCGGTCAAAAACCGAATTCAGGCTTGAATCGAAAAATTTTGAAATCCGTGAGCGGGAAAAGCAAGCTAAATACAAAGTCCTGTCGAAAATGCTCGGGCTTGAAGCCCGGGTAGATATCCATGATTTCAAGGTCCGGGGCAAAATTCCGGGGTTACCGCCCTTCCACGACTTGAGAACCAGAATGCTGGAAAACTCTCCCCTGCTGAAAGGAGTGGATGATCAGATTGCCACGCTGAAAATGCACAAGAACGCCATCCTCTGGAAACGATGGACAAATGTTGGTATCCGTCTGACCAACTCATTCAATATCGAAAATACGGATATTGAATACGCCTATGAAGGGATAAACCTGTCCGTCTACTGGAACATCCCCCTGTTCCAGAAGGGAGAACAGGACCGGGTGGTCCGGAGCTATAATATTGATCTGGCCAATGCGCTCCTGGACAGGCAAAATAATATTCAGAAACTGACTGGCACCATTGAACAGCTCCTGCTGAGCCATGAATCGGTAATGAAAAAAAAACAGGAGGCAGAGTCGGTACTGGCATCGCTAATGGATGAAAAGGAAATTTTAACCCGGGAACTCGTCAAGGGACGGGTTTCCCGGCTCCAGTTCCTTGAAACAGACCTGAAAGTTGATGAACTGAAAATTAGACTCAAATTCATTGAATATGACCTGGCCTTTAACCGAGCCTCCATTGACATCATCTGCGGGGACGATCCCCGGACCTGGTTTTAAAGGGGGGAATCGGTTTGAGATTTTGTTTTTATTCAGCCCTTTTCCTGGTGCCTTTGTTTTTTGCAGGATATGTTTTTATTTTTACACCAAAGGCTGTATCTGGTCCGGATCATTTGTCGCTTCCCCCTAGAAGTGTTGCAGAGGCCAAAGCGGTTCTCCGGGATATCGAGCAAAGCATCAGTCGGGCAGGGGTGGTAATCCATACTCGACTCTATGACATCCGCTCTCCCCTCACCGGCAGGGTAAAAGCCAGCCCTATCCGGGAAGGGCAGATGGTCAAACCGGGTGACCTGTTGTGCACGTTTGAATCCGGCCCTTTGCTGGACGAAAAAGCAACAGCCCTTCTAGATTTGAAGCTTGCCCGGAACAGGTTGGAATCTCTGGAGGGGGAGCAGGCCCTTGAAAAGGAATCCCTTGACCTCAGGTTATGGGAACTGGGACAGGAGTTCGTCTTAAAGGAACAAGGGGTTTTCAGTCTTGAAAAGCAGTTTGAACGGGGTATGATCTCCCGGGTCGACCTGGCGAAAAAAAAGGTGAACTGGCCCTGTTAAAAAAGCAACAGGCCCTGGCCGTAAAAAAAGGCATCCGGTCGGACAGGACGGCCCAAAATAAACGTCTTGAACAGGAATATCTGATCCGGGCCGCGGAGAAAAAAGTCGTGGAACTTGAAGCCCGGATAAAATCAGTACAGGTCTTCTCTCCCATAACCGGCAGAATTATTGAGATCTCAGAAGCCCTGCCCGGTTTCCGGCTCAGTGTGAACCAGGTATACCTTACCCAGGGGGAAAAAATCTGCCGGATCGCTGTTGGCGATAAAAAAGGGGTAAAGGTTCTCTTACGCCCTGAGACTGTTGCACAGGTATCTTCAGGTGACAGGGTATTGATCAAGCCGGGTAAGCCGGGTGCCCCCCCTGTTGAGGGAGTAATTGCCCGGATAGGAACCGGGATTCAAAAACAGGGAAGTGTGAAATTTCCCGTTGTTATTGAGGCTATTGAACGCAGCATCGATTTACCAGCCGGGGTCGGAGTCCAATGCCGGATACGCATGGAAAAAAAGATCCAGGTCCTTTCCATCCCCATTGATTTTATCGACATGTATGGCGACAGGGCTTTCTGCCATGTCTGGCAGAACGGACAGTTGGTGAGACAGGCCGTTGATACCGGTATTGACGATGGCAGGTTCGTGGAGATTGTAAAGGGGCTGCAAGTGGGTGAGCAGGTTGTTAAAAAACAAGGCCCGGAGGGCTAAGATTGATCCGGCTGGACGGCATATCAAAAACATACGGGCGCTCTGAAACTGCGGTTCGGGCATTGGCAGATATCTGTCTTAACATCCGCCAGGGTGAAGCCATTGCGGTTCTGGGCAGATCCGGATCCGGAAAAACAACCCTCTTGGATATCATCGGTACCCTGACCCGGCCCACATGGGGGAAATATTTTCTCCGGGACCTTGAAATTCCTTTGTTTTCCGATGCCAAAACAGCTCAGCTCAGGGGGCGGGCATTCGGATTTGTCTTCCAGTCTTTTAACCTGCTACCGGACCGGTCGGTTTACCAAAATATCGCCCTGGCCTTTAAATACCGGAAAAACAGGGGGACAGATATTAACCACCGCGTGGAAAATGCCCTGGAACATGTCCGGCTGGGCCACAAACGTGATGCAAATATCCGAAACCTATCAGGTGGGGAGCAGCAACGGGTGGCCATTGCCAGGGCCATTGTAACAAAGCCGGACATCATCTTGGCGGACGAACCCACGGGAAACCTGGATACAGCCACCGGAAGCACCATTATTTCCCTTTTATTCCGGTTGTGGGAAAATGGAAGAACCTTGATTGTAGTTACCCATGATCTTGCCCTGGCAAAGCAATTTCCCAGAATTATTTTCCTTACAGACGGTCAAGTGACTTATGATGGCCCGGCTGAATCCTTTTTTATACCTCATGCACCTTAAACGGACACAAATCATCCGGCAGGTAAAATTTCGTACCCTTGCAACGGTTATCGGGGTAGCTCTGGGAACAGCAAGCCTGACCGCGGGGTTTAATTTCAGCAAAACTGCCCAACAGGAGCTGATGAAAGAAATAAAAGGGTTCAGAACAGATCTGGTTACCTGGCGGAACATTCCCTTCCAGCCAGGGCAGGACCGTGAAGAAGGCAAAACCACTGCAAAACCACTGACCAGTAAGGCTGCTAGAGAGTTAATATCCGCCGTTCCTGAATTTACGGCCTGCACCACGGTCCAACAATCTGGTTTCAGGTTCGAAGCCGGGAATAGGTTTTTGCCTTTATACGGTGTTGATGCAGGATTTATCCAAGCCCTGGCCCTGAGCCTGTCACAGGGCAGGGATATGGCTCCGCTGGAGGTTTTCCGGGGCCGGCCGGTCTGTGTTATCGGCCATGACATCGCCGTTTTAATGTTTCAACACCCGGAAAATGCCCTGGGACATGTCATAACTGTATTAAACCAAGAGGTTGTGATTATCGGTGTGATCGGGAAAGATCATCCCGGGAGTCTTATTGATGCGGAGAACGGGGTATTTATGCCCTTTACCGGTTTTAGGAACCTCACATCTTTGCCGGATAGACCAGGCATATTGGTTTGCCGGGTAATAAGCCTGGAGCATGCAGAAGCGGCACTTGAA
>JANQML010000154.1 GCA_028280105.1 Desulfobacula sp.
GGTTCCTCCCTGCAGAGTATGGCTGATACGCCCTCAGTCGTCACGCCTTGTCGCCTTGCATCCGGCACCGTATGGTGGCCAGGGAGGCGGTGCAACCCATGGCCCATATGCTAAACAAAAATTTGATGGTGGATTTGGGTTGAAACGACTATTGCTTCATCAATGTATCATAGGCTTTTTGAAGTTCAAGAAATTTTTCATTGGCAAGGTGAGCAAATTCTTCACCCAGGTGGGACAATTTATCCGGGTGGTACTTTTTAACCGCCTCTTTATAAGCCTGTTTAATCTCACTTTTGGATGCATCTGATTTGACGCCCAATATTTCATGGGGCGGCTTTACTCTATTATTCCTGGAACCTGAGGAAGGGCTCCTGAAATTGTTTGAGTTCTCCGATCCGTCAGCAGATGACGAATTCTGCCGATAGTGGCGATTAAAATCATCCTCTTTTTTCCATTTCCGCCCCATCCCTGAACGGGTTGTTTTCCCACGCCGGTTAAAATTTTTTAAAAATGCCACATCAGGCAGTCTATTATACCTGAGAAGGTAATATAAAACCCCGATAATAAGACCGTCATCAATCCATCCCAAAAACGGAATAAAGAGTTCGGGAAGGAGATCCATGGGGCTGATAAAATATGCCAATCCGCAGATAACCAGTATGATTTTAAGATACAGGCTCAAGGCTATTCCTTGGAACTCAGCACATCAATCATGGAGAATAGTGTTTGGCCGGTGTCTGAATGGGAGAGTTTATTATTTAAGAACACGACGGCATCAAAGGTACCGGCAGCATAAATATCCCTGCCGTTGATATTGTGTTTGAATTCAAAAAGAGCCGATCCATCGGGTGAGGTCAGCGTATAGGTATGCCAGGCATGTCCGGCCAGATGCTCGCCGGGGATGCCCCATTGGTTCTCCTGAACGCCTGGATCCCTTACCATCTCGATCTGGTCAACGTCATACTCTATTCCCATGGCATTGAAGTATCCCACCATGTCACGGGCCGTTCCCGAAGTATCGGCTTTTCCGTTCTGATGGCTTTCCTTAATTGTAAGGGTATACCCTTTGAACAGACCGGGAAACGTGGTTCCGCCATAGGCCATCATGGCCTGAAATCCGACGATCTGTTTGGCCATATTGGGTGCAATGACAGCAGGTATGGCAGCCTCTGAAACCGTTTTTTCAAGCAGGTCCCGGTCTCCACCCGTGGTTCCCATTACAAACGGAATCCTGTTTCGGATATAAAACCGGGCATTGTCGTTCACTGCCGACGGATGGGTGTAGTCAATACAGATAAATGACGGAAAAAGATCAGATATTTCTTTGATTTTTTCATCCCGGACATCCGGTCTAACCAGTTCAAACGCTGTTTTTTCAACCAGACACTCGTCCGCTTCTATCTCTTGGCCGGTCAGGGAAAAGGGTAAGACACAAAACCGGTCATCCCGGAGGGCTTTCCCGGTCAGAATGAATGCAACATTGCCGGGCAGGCCGTTGATCATTATGTTTATTTTTTCCATTGAGCATGAACTCCTTAAAGTGCTTGGACCAGGTCTGAAAGCTTATGAAGCCCGTCCGGCGCCGTTCTTAGATTCTGCTTTAATCTTTTCAGCGCAACCGGAATATATCGTTCAAACCCGGGTTTGTTTTTTTCTATTGTTAAAAAGCCAAAGGCACCCAAGATCTGGAGATTACGAGTTATACAGCAGTAACGGTATCCTTTGAGAAAGTTTTTTTCATTTTCTTTATCAGATACAAGCCGTTCCATTGCATATTCCAGCAGTTGCTGTTGAATGCCTGAATTGAGATTAACATAAGGGTCAATGAGTAAAGATGCAAGGTCATATTGAACCGGCCCCAGCCGGGCTGACTGAAAATCAATAAAATACGGCTGATTATCTTTTATCATGATATTGCGTGACTGGCAGTCCCTGTGCATCAGTCCCTGCCGGCAAGACTCAAGAACCCGGTCGGCCAGCCATTCAAATTCGTCTGTTAAGGTGTTTGCATCCACCCGCCGGTTTAAGTAGCATTCTACAAACGCCTGAATAAAGTATCTGCATTCTTTTTCAATGATAACGTCCTTTGAATACGAGGGCGTCTGACAGGCCCAGTAAGGATTGAAACCGGTTTTGGCATTTTCACTGAAATCAATGAGATGATCAATAACATTCTTGTAGAGAGCCAGGATAAGCGTTTCATCCTGGGTCTGGTCAACAACGGATTGCAGGTGAATATCCCCCAGGTCTTCCAGTGTGACAATGCCGGAAAGCAGATCATATCCGTAAATCACGGGAACATTGAGACCGGTCTGTTTCAGATGGTTTCCAATCTTGATGAACGCAAGCAGTTCCTTTTGCCGGTCTGATCCCGGTGTACAAATTCCATGGTCACCGACGATAACGGACCGGCTGCCGTGTAGAGCCCGATACCATTTTCTGTCCGATCCGTCTCCGCAAAGCGGTGACACCCTGATTTCCGGGATCCGATTCAAGGATAACCCAAAGGCTTCAGCAGTCTGAACCCGGGTGGATGTCAGTGAATATTCCGACGGGGTACCGATATCCGACCAGAACAGATCGGTTTCTATCCGTGCACAGACCTGGTTAAGGGCGGATAAGCCATCGTAAACCTCTATGGTGGAAAAAAATTTTTTGTCCGGAAAATAATTGAAAATACCTGGTGATAAAACCTGGACACCGGTAAATGCATAGCCGTCGGTTCCGGCATCAAATCCTTTAACCAAGCCATCCGAACCGACCCGAAGCTTATTAAACGGTTTAAAATCATGAACAACCAGGGTGGCAAGCGCACCGGTTTTAAGATGATCCTGGTAAACGGCATTTAAATCCAGGGAAAAAATGATGTCTGCATTGATCACAAAAAACGGGGCTTCGCTCAAATAACCTTCGGCATTTGCAATGGCACCGCCGGTTTCAAGGATTTCGGGCTCATGAATCAGTGTAACGGCTGTTTCACCGGTCCGTGCGTCAATATAGTCTTCTATTTGCCCGTGCAAATGATGGGTGTTGATCAAAATATGGGAAGATCCGATTTCCTCCAAACAGTGGATGCAGCGATCGAGCATGGGAATATTGTTCAATGTAAAAAGCGGCTTGGGAATCAAACGGGTATACGGCAGCAGGCGGGTTCCCAAACCGGCTGCCAGAATCAGGGCTTTCATCGGGTTAATGACCGACCAAAAGGATTAATCGTTCAATAATGGATTTATAATGTTCAATCTGAATATGGTCTTCTTTGCCGTTGATCCGGTTTTTGGAGAAATAATTGGCTGAGTTTTTAAAATTAATCTGGTTGAGTGATTCTTTAAGGGATATCAGTTGTGCCTTGTATATCTTTGTTCCCATGGAACGGATCTTTTTAATCCGCTCTTTGCCTTCATGTTTGCCTGCCGGATATTTTTCAAAATATAAAAGTGTGATTTTGTATGATTCCAGAAACGGCATCAAAAAGGCGGCAAACCATTTTAATTTTCTCAGTCCCTTTGACGTAATACGGTACATGTCCGGCTCTGCCGTGTTCGGAACCAGTATGCCTTCATGAACAAACCCTTTGATGCATTTTGAAATGTTTTCTCCAATGGTTGTATCTTCGTTGTAAAAGAATTCATCCTTAAACATCCGCTCAAGAAACCGGAACCTTAACTCAAGGTCCATGGAAGAGAACTGAAACCGGTCCGTTTCAAGAATGGCAATTGCCGTATATGCATAATGGGCAAAGAATGAAATCACGGAATTTTTATAATAGTCGATAATCGCCCGTTTATTCCCCTTGATGATAAAAATGGTATTTTCTTCGATCTCTTTGTCGTCTTCATCTGCATACTCCAGAAAATTCCTGGATAAAAAATCCCTGACAACGGATTTAAGGGCATTTTCAGGATCCACGATAAGGCTGTCGGACAATTCCGCCTTCATAAAAACAAGCATGTTCATGTACAACCGGACCCTGGAGAAGAGCTGCTTTGTTGTAAACGTGTTTTTCGGACAGTTGAGAATTCCGCTGGCAATGATGCCGTGGGGGGTTGCCACGGAATTTTCATTGATGGCATTGATCAGTTTATATCCAAACCCTTTAACAAACTCAATGTACTCTTTCCGGCCTGTTTTTGACAGGTCGATATTCTTTTGTGCGATATATTTTTTGATGGAGATCGGTTCATTAAACCGCATGTAGACCTTGCCGTATTTTTTCTTTAAAAATTTTCGTGCCTGGATCAACCCCTTAATATTTTCCGGGTTTTTATTACCGCCGCCGATCTCTTTTAAATACGCATCCTCTTCCAGTACGCGGTCGTAACCGATGAAGATCGGCACAAAATAAAGATTGGGACAGGCACCCTTAAGATAGGCTTCGATCAACATGGCCAACCCACCGGGTTTGGGAGGAAGGAGTTTACCGGTCCGGGACCGGCCGCCTTCAATAAAAATTTTAACGTTAAACCCTTCATAAAGCAGTTTCTGAAGATAGGCTGCAAATATTTTTGCATACAGGGGCGCGCCGATAAAGGTCCGTCGCAGAAAAAAGGCCCCGCCCCGTCTGAACAAGGGTCCCAACGGCCAGAAGGACAGATTTTTTCCGGCAGCAATGTGGGGGCAGGGCATATTGTTGTTATACATGACATAGGGCAGCAACAGGTAGTCCAAATGGCTTTTATGACAAGGCACGAAAATCAATGGTGCTTTTGTGGACTTTTCCCGCATCCGGTTAATCTCTGACTGGTTGAGAACCAGTTCGTCAAAAATGTTTTTAAATGTCCAGTTCAAAACCACTGCAAAATACCCGATTACCCTCAGATTATAGTTGGCGGCAATCTCTCTGATATACCCGGCCGCTTTTTTATGGGTTTTACTCAGACTCAAATTATTTTCAGATGCGTATTCGGCCAGGTATTCACGAAGTTTTTTCTGGGTTAAAATATCTTCGGTCAGCTCCTGCCGGGATTTTAAAACCGGTCCGGTAATGCTTTTCAACTGACGGTTGAGATTATTCACCAGAAAACTTCTCAGCCGATGGGTCTGAAACTCTTCGGCCAACGCCTCAATCTCTTTCCTGTTAAGGAACTCTTTCAGGTTGACCGGTGCCGCCAGCTCGACACGGATTTTTTTGGGGTGGCGGATGATGGTGAGGTAGCGCCGGATCCTTCCCGGGTTTTCATGGGTACCGAAGATGATATCCATGGGGGTTTCTTCATAGTGCATGGGTTTGGTTACATAGATGATGTTTTCCGGTATGATAATGATGGGGTTGTCACATCTTTTCTGAAGTTCGATTAATAAGGAAAGCGGGTCCGGGGTGGATTTAATGAACCGTTTGTAAAAATCATCCTCTTCAATCAGGCTGACAAATCCAGCCTTTCCGGCGACAAGTTCCCGAGTGGTATAACCGGATAAGTAAGGGTCTTTAAATCTGAAATGATGAATCAAATAATCCAGGTGAGAAAAAAAGATCCGGAACAGTCGTGCCACAGGAAGTAAAAGCAAAAAATTAAAATCAAACGCGATCTGCGGATACGGCAGCCCCAGGCTTTTTAACTTCGTGTGATAATACAGAAAATCGGAAATCCGTTTGTTTTTACTAGCATAGACAACAATACTCTTCGGATCGATATTTTTTATCTTTTCAATATTATGATCATCAAAGCTCAGTTTGTTGACAAGTCGGCGGATCAACAGTTTGGTGATAACGCCTGAATTGCCCGGGTAAAAGCACAAAAAAGGGTCATTGGAAGGGTCGGTTTTATCATTTTTCGGTTTTTGAAATTTTTCTTTTATATCAGCTGATTTTTTTTTAATCCATTGAAATAATGGCATTTTTATTCCTTTGGTGGGTCTGTCGGTAACCGATTTAAACCCTTATTAATTATCAAAGCTTTTTGGGAATGGCAATCTTAAAATCATCTTGATAAACATAGTATGGTATGCTATCTTTGACGCGCTTTAAAGTTGACTTTTTCCATACGTATTTGATTTAAAAATTAAGCTTAAATAAATATAGAAAACAATTGGAATTAAATCATTAGGAGGACCAAATTTATGAAAACTTTAATCGGTGGCGCCGTGGCGGTGCTTCTTGGTGTTGTTGGGCTGGCAGTATGGTTTGGAGAGATTGTATCGATTCTTAAGGGTGTTATTCCACCGATACTCCTGTTGGGCGGAGGACTTGCGCTCTATCTCGGTTTTGATGAACTCAAAGACTCCTGGAAAAACGAAAAAGGCGAAGAAGCATAACCATCCGCATCAAATGCTTTTTGTTGGTATGATTTGAAAAGGTCCGGCTATTCCGGACCTTTTTTTATGGGTTATCCTCATCGTTGCAAAAAGCGTGAAGGTTCCAGCTTCAAGACGCCAAGGTTGCCGCTGTAGTAATCTACCGCAAAACCTTGGGAACGAAGAAGATGGGATCTTCACACTTTTCCCGAAGGGTAAGAATTTGTAAAAAAAGATGAAATGACGGAACCCACTTATGATGAAGTCTTAAAAGCGTCTTTAAATTCAAAGCTTTTGTTGTATCGTCAACTGATTTCATCTTTTATGATAAAATTATTATGCAACGTTGAGGTTAAAAAAAGAATAGTAAGAGGCAATACTATTTCTTCAGGTTTAACATGTCGGAGTGATTGACAATTCGACAAAACTGGTGACTGATATTGGGTTAAAGAATATATGCAAAATGATCACTTGCAATCTATGATCAATGAAAGCTATGTCAATGAAACAGAGAAATATGAATCTCAAGATGGACACGCCATAAGTAAAATCGAAGCCGAAGAATGGCAATTTGAGATTCTTTGCCTCAAGCAACTCAATGGGGTCCAAGAGGTTCTCGATGTTGGTGCAGGAACAGGACTATTGACAAGGATGTTGGCTAATTTGGGGTATTCTGTCACAGGCGTTGACCCATCGAATGCCATGCTTAGGCAAGCCATGAGAAACTCACCCATGGACAGATATGGCAAATCCGTAAAGTTTGTTCAGGGAGACGCACACCGATCCGACATCTTTCAAATGGCTTCTTTTGATTGTATCGTCAGCAGGCAAGTGGTTTGCCACTTTCATGATCCGATTGCGGCCTTTAAAAACTGGCATAATTGGCTAAAAGATAACGGAGTTGTTGTTATAGTTGATGGGCTTTGGTCTCGAGAAGGTTGGGGTAATGACGAGCTGGTTGATAAACTTCCATTGTCTTGTGTGCAAACTCGCGCCAGTGTTGGTTATCTTTTAGAGACATCAGGGTTCCGTATTATCAAGAATGCTATGCTAAGCAAAACCAATGAATATCTTATAAAAACAGGAAAGTCGAAATCGTTAAGATATGTAGTGGTTGCTTTAAAAGCTTGATCATTTTCGGGAGTTTTCAAGATTTTGTGTCATGGATTAAGCTTCCAAAGTTGCCTCGCCGCTTAACGGAAGTGGAAGCCAGACCCTGAAAATGGTCACCGCAAACACTGCCCGTCGGAAGGGGTTGGCTTCCGCTGGAGCGGGTTCGATCAAAGACCCCTTTATACTCAGGCAAACAAATCGAAATAGGTCCCAAAATAAAAAAAGCGAAATACCCTCGAAGCAGAGAACTCAATCTCAAAGGCATTTCGCTTTTCTTCATTAGGGGGTGAAGGTGGCGTCCCCAAGGGGATTCGAACCCCTGTCGCCGGCGTGAAAGGCCGGTGTCCTGGACCGGGCTAGACGATGGGGACGCATATTTTTTTGTCTGGTGGGCCGTGCTGGGCTCGAACCAGCGACTCTCTGCTTAAAAGGCAGATACTCTACCAACTGAGTTAACGGCCCGGTGCCAATCAAAAAAACACAAGATATCTATATGATTTTAAATTCATTGTCAACCGGTTTTTTGTTTTTTCTCATTTTATTCTGATCAAACATTGCTTTCCAAATTATTAAAGTCAATTTTCTTCTTTATATTCTGAAATGATACAAGACGGCCATGACGGGCGGAAGGGGTTAAAAAAGATTTGAGTTTCCGTTCCAGCATCCGGGGATGTAATTCATCATGGATGGCCAGGATACCGTCTGTGATCATTTTTTGCAGAAACAGCTCTTTGACGGTCCGTTCCCGAATGTTCGAAGCAAAGGGCAGGAAGATGAAATTGGCAAACACGATTCCGTAAAGGGTCGAAGTTAGAGCAATGGGAACCGTTGCCATCACCACCTCGGAATCACCGGCCCCTGCCAGCATGCCGATCAGGCCGACAACCGACCCGACCAGTCCGAAAGACGGCGCCACATCCGCCATGGTTTGAAGCACCCGCCGGGTCTCGTCCCGCCTCATCCTGAAAAAGTACATTTCAGCACCCAGGGATTCTTTAATCTGCTCTTTTGAATACCCGTCCACCAGAAGGCCGATGGCCTGCCTTAAAAAGGCAATCGTTATCTCATTTTCATCCTCCTGCAGGGACAACACGCCTTTGACCCGGCGTTTAATCGACAGATCGACCAAGAGCCTGACAATCTCATTGGGTGATTTGGTCTTTGTGCAATAGGCGGTTTTAAGAACCTTGAACAGAATCTCGATCCGTTCCATATTATAACTGAGAAAGGTTGCCCCAAGCGTCCCGCCGAAAATAATTAAGAAACCGGAAAGGTTGATGTACAAACCGGTGTTGCCGTGGATAAAAAAGCCGGATAAAAACAGGGTCACACAGATGATCAATCCGATGATGTTCTTTTTTGTCTGTTTGAGAAATAAAATCTGATTCGGTTTTAACATATCGCCTCCTTGCTCGGATATTGGGAATCCGGGTTATCTTATTGATTGGGTGTTGCATAGGGTTTTTGTTTGACCAGAATGATCTCGACCCGGCGGTTGAGGGCCCGGTCCCTGGACGTGTCGTTGGACCTGACCGGCTGGTGGTATGAATGGGCAGAGATGAAGATCCGTTCCGGGTCTACCTGTGAGACTTCGGTCAGGTATCGGGCCACCATGACGGCCCTGCTGGAGGATAACTCCCAGTTGGTGGGATATCTTTCCGAACGTGAGGGGGCGTCGTCGGTATGGCCGACGATATTGATGACAAAATCATTTTCATTGAGCACCCTTGCAATCTGGTTCAACTGATATCTCGCCCCTGCTTTCAGCCGGGATTCACCGGTATCAAAGAGCAGATCCCCTGCCAGTATAATCCGGACCGATCCGTCATCTACCAGATCAATACTGCCGGGATCGTTTACTAGCACTTCTGAAATGGCCTGCCGGGTCTGGTCATACACCTGCGATGGGTTCGGGTTCACACCCAGGTCGACCACGGTTTGAGATCCTTGATCCGATACATTGTTTTTCCCGGGCCCGTCACCAAAGAACAGATCCCGGTTGCCGGTTTGAAACACATACATCACCGCAAAAAAGATAAACATGGTCATCATCAGATCCGACCAGGAGACCGACCATTTGTCTTTTCGGCTTTCCACGGGATAAGACAGTATTTCATCGTAAAATACATCCATATCCCCGCGGACCGGTGTTGCATACTCATTTGTTTTTTTTATGTCTTCCAGTTTCATTGAAATCCACCTAATCATTACAAACAAAAAAAACGAACTTAAAATATACGGATTCGTATTAACATACTCTTATTCGCATCGGCCCGTCACAGGATTTTCTTTACCCGGCCCGCTTCTTTTTTAATTGACACGGGTTGTGGTATGCCTTATATTTTTAATAATTGCTGTAATTTAAATAAAGAACGGGTGAAACAACCATGATAACAGACACGACCCATACCAATTTATTGTCGGTTACTCAGTTTCAATCCGGATCTCCGAATAGAATCAATACCCCGGACGAATCAAGCCAGATCTCTTCTGAAAAAAACAAAGAAGCCCAGACCGTCAACATTTCTCAAAAGGCAAAGAGACTTCAACGGGAATTCAACAATGACAGGACAGCATTAGAAGATAGGCACGCCCAAGAGACCCGGGCCCTCGAGAGGGAATATCAATTGGAAAAAAATCAATTGGAGCGGGAATTCAGCCGGAAAAAAAGATCTTTAGAAATAAACATCTATGCCTGATTCAAATTCTTTTCCAGCAAAAAAGCATATCCCCCACCCAATACCCGGAATCAACTGAGGGATACCTCTAATAGGTCGGGGTGTATTCAAGAGATATATTCCCATTTTAATGCCGTACCAGCATCAATATTCTGATTAAAGGTTTTCCCGATCACCTGTTCATATAGCCTGGGAGACAATCCATACCCGGGCCGAATACTGCGAACGTTTTCCCGGCTCACTTTCTCTCCTTTTCCGACATCAGAGACGACATAAAGGGAGCGGGCATGTTCCCTGCCCGGCCGGTTTTTTGTATTCAAAACATCAGGTGTACCCAAACATTCCCAGACCCTTTGGCAATTCATTTTCAAGGCCCTGAACTGATCTTTTTCGATTGAAAAGGCGGCATCCGGACCGCCGTCCCGCCGTGATAACGTAAAATGTTTTTCAACCGCACATCCGCCCATGGCAATGGAAGAGAGGGCGGCAGTATCATCTAGAGAATGGTCGGACAATCCGTATAGATGAGAAAATTGGCTTAACACATTCAAAGTGTTCAGATGATATTCTTTTATCGGGGCCGGGTACTCGCTCACGCAGTGAAAGAGCAGGATATCTTCGGCGTTATTTTCTTTTAACACCTTCATTGCCATCTCAATATCATGGAGGCTGCTGATGCCTGTGGACATCAGGATCGGTTTGCCGGTTTGTGCAACGGTTTTTAAAAAAAACGGATCTATGGCTTCAAAGGAGGCGATTTTAAAGGCCGGGCATGATACATCCATCAGGTGATCAACAGCCCTTTCGTCAAAAGGAGAGCTGAAAATAGTCATGCCGATTTTACGGGAATAGTCGAACAACTCCTTTGTATGCTCTATGGGTAAGGCGATTTCTTTATAGAGCTGATAGTATGTCTTGCCTTTCCACAAAGGCGAATGAATCACAAAATCCTTTTTAGGGGAATCAATGGTCATTGCATCGGCATCATAGGTCTGAATTTTTACGGCATCGGCATTTACCTCTTTTGCCGCCAGAATTATCTCTTTGGCCCGATCCACGCTGCCCAGATGATTGTTGGACATCTCAGCGATGATATAGGGCGGATACCCGGGACCGATTTTCCTACCCTCAATTTCCATAAAAACCACTCCTTGTACAATTCATTCTTTGGTTTTGGACAGATATTCCCATCCATGCGGCATATGCCGGGCAAGGTGCCGCCGTTGCCGTAAAATACTTTCAACAGACACCTGGTAAAACAACTGCGGATATTTAAATTTTAAAGGGCTGCATTATAGATATACTCTCCCTGACCCGTATATTGGAAACCGGCAGCGGTAAACAAACCAATGGAGGCCCTGTTTTCCGGCCGAATATATGCACAATAAAAAAGCTCTTTTCTTTTAATGAGATTTAACAATGCCCTTTTTGCCAAACCCAGATTTCGAAAATCACTTGAAATTAAAACAGAGACTTCGGTCTTCTTTCCAAGGGGGTTCAATCGGATATACCCGACCGCCATGGTGCACCATTCAATGATATAAAGCGTGACATCTCCATTTGACAGGACGTTGTCAAACCATCTTTGATGTTCTTCTTTTGTCGGCGGTTCTGTATTCCTGAAATAATCTCTTGCCCCTTTTTCATGCTGCCATTTGTATAATACGTCCATATCCGCTTTGGTCACAGGTCGAAGTTCACAATCAGAGATCAGGGGAATGGTTCGCTTTACGATACGAACAGGCCCTTTTCCGTCAACCATCCCCACAGCCTTTTTTAATACGCAGGCCCCATAGCCTGAAGGATCTGACACCTGAGACATCGCTTTGACAAGCCGCGCCGGGTCAAGGGTTTGAATCTCTCCCAGATGAATGGCGGCACCCTGCTGGGCGATATTCTGTCCGACATCCCTCTGATTCGAAGATACAATCATGATGATATTGATTAACCCGCAATAAATCCGCTCCAGCAGACTTGTACCGGGCGCGCCAACCGCAATGCCGCAACGTTTGTACAACGAACAAAGATCGGGCAGATCCAGGTAGAGCCGGATATCCGTCCCGGTATTCTCCTGCCTCTGTTTAACCCCGTCCAGGCATGGCGACATGGAAGATAACGGAACATGAAAAATCACCTCTTCTCCCCACATGGTCTCCTTTAGAATATCCAGGACCTTCAACACAACCCCTTGAGGATCGGTGGCTCCAAAGGTGAGCAATATATTTTTTCTATCTCCACTGGTTTTGACATCTTTGTAAACCGGATCAATGATTGTGTATGGACTCCCCAGCAAGGCTTCAGCCGTCGGTTTATACAGCTTTTTCCCGTAATAACGGGGAGTACGGCCATGGGTTTGATCCACCAGCAGGTCACACCAGTGGGACCGGCATAAATCATCGATTACCAATACCGGAGAGAGGTTTGAAATTTCTTTTTCCAGATCAGCATTGATTTCGTAGTGATCAATAATGACAAGCCGGATATCCTCTTTTTGTTCTAACAGGTAGGCCAGACAGTCGTTGTGGGTTGATATGACAACCAGGCCCGCGTCATGGGTTTTCAACAGGGTTTCAACAGCAGGGGAAGCACCTCTCATTAAAAAGTTTACCGCAAACCCCAGTTTCCGATAGGAAGCAGCCAAAACCAGACATCTTTTCAAATGACCGTAACCGATCTCTTTGGTGGCATCACAGATAATGACGATCATATTCGTTTTTTTCCGGTTCACTTGTCCACCCGTTTCATTGGTCGGGTCCGCCATTTAGCTTAATACTTGTGTGATGCCGTCAATTACAAAATCGACGTCATCCGGTGTCATTTCCGGGTATAATGGCAGGGTCAAGGCGTTCTGATAGTATTTTTCAGCCACAGGAAAATCTCCTTCTATATATCCAAACCGCTTTTGATAATAGGGCTGAAGATGAATGGGGATATAATGGACATTGGCATGAATACCCAGGTCTTTTAAACGGTTGAAAACAGCCAGGCGGTCCCTGCCCACCAGCTGAACCACATAAATATGGCGGGAGGAACTTCCTGCGGAAGGGAAAACAGGCAGTCGGAGTGATTCCAGTCCGCACAACCGGTCGTCATATATTCCGGCAATTTCCGCCCGCCTTTTCAGGAATCTGTCAATTCTGCTTAACTGACTGATTCCCAGGGCACACTGCAGATCGGTCATCCGATAATTGTATCCCAGACGCTTCATCTCGTAGTACCAGGGTTCGACCGGTCCGGACACGTTCTTTTGAAAGCCGGACCTGTCTCTGACGATTCCGTGGTTGGCCAGCTGTTTTAATTTTTTATACAATTGTTGACTATTGGTGGTGATGGCCCCACCTTCTCCGGTGGTAATGGTTTTTACCGGGTGGAAGGAAAAAACAGTCATATCGGAGTATCGGCAATTCCCCACCCGGCCGGAACCGGGATAGGTTGATCCAATGGCATGGGCTGCATCCTCAATAATATAAAGACCGTGTTTTTTGCCGATCTTTTGTATGGCTGCCATGTCACAGGGGTATCCGGAAAAATGAACCGGGATAACCAGCCGGGTCTTTTGGGTTACCTTTTCCGCCAGGGCATCAGGGTCGAGACAGACCGTTTTTGCATCAATATCAGCGAACCCCGGGATCAACCGATTGTAAACCATGCAATTGGCAGATGCCACAAAGGAGATGGGAGACGTCATCCCCTGAAGGCCTTCCTCTATATCCAATGCCGTTACCGCCAGATGGAGCGCTGCCGTCCCGCTGGAGACAACCACACAATAGCGTGCTCCGGTATAGTCACAAAGTGCTTGCTCAAACGCCTCTATCAGTGGCCCCTGGGTTAGAAAATCACTTTCCAGCACGCTCAGGACATGTTGGATATCTTCACTGGATATGGATTGCCTGCCATAATTAATTGATCTTTTCTTCATTGAACCAGAACCTTATCATTCATTTTCACACCGCTTCAAGCAAAATTGATTCGCGACATATCCGGGATAAAAAATTCACTTTCCTTTGAATCCATTTCATGCAAATATTAAGCCTGTTTTATTTTACAATACGGCACAGCCAAATCGAATCCCTTTATTTTATAGAAACTGCGTTCAGGGCAAAATAGATGAAACAAATACTCTGGCTCATTCAATCCAATCAGATCACGCCTTCAATCTATAACTTTTTAAAAATTTTCAGAACCCGCATGGAACAGGAGGTGGAAATCTCATTTATTGTGCCG
Source organism: Desulfobacula sp. (assembly GCA_028280105.1). Lineage (GTDB taxonomy): Bacteria > Desulfobacterota > Desulfobacteria > Desulfobacterales > Desulfobacteraceae > Desulfobacula. The sequence goes on from JANQML010000154.1 coordinate 14,247, forward strand.
GACACCTCTGCAGAGATACTCGAAAAAATAAAAGAATTGGATCCAACCCTGTTTAAAGTTTCCAGCCGAACCGCTGCAAAATCCAGACAGGGATATCTGGCAAAGAAAGAGATCCTGCAGAAAAAAGCCTTTTCTTCCGGACTGACCTATACGGACACGTTATTGCTGGATGACCTCGGCGGCGGGGCCGTGTCACAGACCTTTTTAAACATTGAAAAGTCAAAAAAAACAGCCTGCCTGATTCTCCAGATTCCCACCCCGCTGGGCTCATCAGACAGTGAGGAGCGTGTCTTTCACGCCGCCGTGATGTGGGCCGGACAAAACAGGATCCCGGTTATCGGATACGAACTGCTGCCCCTGGATACCCGCTGGACACTTGCCCCGTCATTGTCGGACGGTGTCATCACCAGATATGAGGAAAGCTATGATCATTTAAAAACAGAGCTGGATCATACCAACCTGTGGCAGATGCCGTTTTACGAGGCAAGTATCTTTTCATCCCTTGCCGATCAATTTAATATTGACGGCCTAAAAGCCTCCTATCACTACCGGACAACCCTGAAAATCCCGGAATCAAGGACCGTGTTCTACCTGCCGCATAACGTTGCCATGATCTATGAATACCAGGATCTGTTAAAATTGATGTCCCCTTACGGCAAACATATCCACCTGATGTTCAGCACGGGTAAGGACCAGATCAGGGGGGCGCACACCCAGAAAGAGATGATCCAAATGATCTACAAAAATGAACTGGATCTCTTTTCATCCCATTCTTTCCATGAAATGAACGCCCCCTGGGAGATGCTGATGGCAGACAGCCTTGTTTCCTGCAGCGCATGCTACCAGACCTTACTGGCCCAGGAAAAGAATATCCCCACCCTCATATATGAGCCCATGCTTCCCGATGCGGCCCACGGATTTAAACGGCGGATCAACCAAAAAGACAGACTCCTGGAGGAAATTGCCAATAGAATAGAGAGCAAGGCAAAAAAAACCGAATTAGGAACCCTGTTGTTACACGTCACAAGGAGTATACCCGGCCATGGCTAATTTCTGGAAAAATAAAAAAATCATTGCCTATATTGCATTGGCCCATCATACCCGATTCATCACCCCGGTGACGGACGTTCTTGAAAAAGAGGGAGCCAGAATAAAGTATGTTGTGGGCCAGGCCGAACGGTCCCAGGAGATTACCGCCATCCAGCTGGGCTTATCATATACCCATATCTTCGATTATATTTCAGAATCTGATAAAGAAGAGATTCGTCAAAACTACAGAGATCTTAAAAAGACATTTGCACGTACGTTAAAACATGATTTCATGCTCGGTCTGAGCCCGGTAACCGTGACAGATAAGACATTGCTGTCAACAGCAATTGAACACACCGGTTTTAAACATCTTTTTGAGGCTGAAAAACCGGATCTCTGTTTTGCACTCCACGAACTCAACCGGTGGGGTAAGATGGCTGCGTTTTGGGCAAAAAAGAACCATACGCCTTTTATCACGATGCAGGAAGGATTGCTCTACGGACTCGATTTCGGCTATTCAGGCCATACCCAGTATTCAACTCTCAATCTGGTATGGGGAAAACGCATCCGGGATAAAATGGTCCATTACGATGCACCGGAATCAAAAATTTTCCCCATTGGAAACACCCATCTGGCAAAAGAGATCGCTTACCAGAAAAAACACGGGATACGAAAGAAAATGCGCAGAAAATACAAGGCTGAAGATGCTTTTGTCAGCCTGGTGATGCTGTCGATAAAACTGCCGGCACCCGATTTGCTCACCCCCCTTTTCAAGGCCGTGTCCAACCATAAAAAACAGCGGCTGCTGATTAAATTTCATCCGTCATGCAAACACTCCCACATAACGGCATGGACCAAGCAAATCGAAAAAAAAGACCGGAAAAATTGTTCTTTCATCCATGTTCAGGAAAGCACCTATGATCTTATCTCGGCAGCGGATCTCGTCGTCCTGGGCCAGATGAGCACCACCGGCCTGGAAAGCCTCTTCTTTGGCAAACCCCTGGTAAAACTTGATTTCGGATACGTGCCCAATGCCCCGCTTTCATTTGTCGATCACGGTGTGGCGGTAAAAATGACATCGGATCAACTGGCCGATGCCTTATTGAAACACACCGATTTTTCAACCTATTGTGACCCTGGAATCGTGGAAAGATATCTTCAAAACGAACTGGCCGACACCATCAACGCCATTGATACCATGTGCAATGTGTTTAAAAAGGTGATTCAAGCCAATTCAGGACAGACCAGCAAACTGCACCGGCCGGCATCTGAAATTCTTTTTGACTGGTCCATTGTGCTGACGGCATCAAACGAACCGAATACGTTTCTTGCCCAGCTTGAAGCCGTTGCCGTGAATTCGGAAAATGCAGGCAAATTTGAGATCTTTATCCTGACGCCGCCCACGTTTCCCGAAGAGATAACCCGGATTCTCGATTCCCTGGAGGGAGACGTCCGTATTATCCATTGCCCTTCCGGGCAAAACACCACGGAAATATTAAACCAGGCCATGGCATCGGCAAGAGGCCGGCATCTGATTTTTGTTGAAAAAAACCTGGCACCCCTTAAAAACTGGTTAAAACACTTAAAAGATGCCATGGAAAAAAAGGAGCATTCCGGCTCGCGGATTTTCGGCGGACGCATATCAGACAAAACCGGCAAAATTGCCCATGCCGGTATGGTTGTGGATCATAATAATTCTCCTGTATCCGCTTACCGTCATCTCGATCTGGATCACGAGGGGGCTTTAGTCGAACGAAGTTTTCAGATGCTTGACTTTTTTATTGCTGTCAAAAGGGAAGATTTCTTTGAGATGGGCGGATTCACTCCGGATGCCGGCCGATTTCGATTTATGGACATCTGTATGAAAACCATTGAAATGACAAACAACCCGGACTCGATTATTTATCTGCCACAGGTTCAACTCATTTTTCTTAAACAGGAACCTGCTTTTGAAAACATGGACGATGCCGTCTATTTTTATGCCCGGTGGCATGGACAACTGTGGGAGTCTGAAAGCCGGTTGCATAAAAAAGACGGCATCTCATCTCAAAAATTAGACCAGGCAAAGATATCCGCTGCAATGACAGCCTTTAGATAAAACAGGAGACAATTTCGTATTTGTTAATCAGATTTTTGGCCCCCGACGTTTACCGGATACGCCTCACCAGGTGACATCCTTCCGCATACTTTAACCCGGATTCAAGCCCTCTTTTTTGAGCCAGAATCTTTATCCCTTCAATCGATCTGGGATGAGGGTACTCACAGAGTTCGGATCTATATAATCTCATGGCCTCAAGTTTTCGATCCATGAACCGAGAAATATCGACATATGTGTTCGGTACAAAGACGTTAACGCGATTCTTTGACTGCCATTCTGTCGAAGAGAGCGTCTCAAACGTATAAATGTCGATTTTATTTGAAATTGGCCGACAAGCCGTGATTACGGATTGAAAACAGATCCTGTGATCAATATTTAAGTCAAATTCATGATGGGTATAGACAATGTCCGGTTCCACCCTGTCAATAACTGACTCGACTTTCTTCACAACCGTAAGCAAATTGATCCGGTCCATGCAGTTATCCGGAAACCCGAAATAAAACGTTTCTTTAAATCCGATAAACCGTGCCACTCGTTTCGAATCGTCTTTTAACTCCAACAATGCGTTTTCAGAGTCGATCGGATTGCGGGATGCCATGCCTTCGGCCATAATGATACAATACACCTCATCCCCTTCCCCTATGTGACGTAAAACCGTACCACCAACGCCAAGCACTTCATCATCCGGGTGTGCCGCAACAATTAAGACTTTATTCATTTTTACCCCCGCCGGTGATCCTGACCTTAGCCGTCAATTCATTGGCGTTCAGTTCAGCTTCTTCAAATTCTATTCTCAGATTTCCATGCCTGATAAATGCCTTGGGGTACCCTTCTCCATCCAGCATCCGAATCCAGTCGTTTGTTTTTGATATATCGGCATCAACAGGAATTTCACTCTCTTCAGGCGTTCTTCTTTTAAAATAGTCCGGTTCACCCGATTGAGGCGTGGGCTGTAAATGATGTGTCACAATTTCTCGAATCATATTGAAAGAGATATCTGAAACCCTGCTTAGGATTTCATCGGCAGATCCGCAGGATATATCCAGCTCCTGCTTCATATAAATATCTCCCGCATCAAAGGTTTCCACCATTTGAATTGCCGACACCTTTGTTTGGTAAATTCCTCTTGAAATCAAATTTTGCAGCGGACTGCCGCCCCGCCCGAAAGGAAGATCCGTCATGTGGAATACAACGCATTTATACGTGTCATAAATTCTGGAAGGCACCCGCCAGGACCAATGGGGGAAAAATATATAATCCGGTGAAATCTCTTTTATTGCACCGGGGGTTAAATTCTTTTTATGATCGATCAGGATCCATTCATGATCGGTATCTTCCGCTTTTAGTGCTTCAAAGTTCTTTATATTCCAGGATTTAATCGTGGCAACTATATTTTTTTTAACTATTTTCCCCATATTCTTTTTACGCATTAATTCCCCGGAAGAGCTGTTAACATGTCCTCAATCTGCTCTTTGGTGACCCATTGGCCATTTGTTTTCGAATTGTATTCAAAGTCTTCAGCCACGGGTTTAAATCCGGTTTCATCTATCTGGGGCGAGAAAAACCGGCTATCCGGTTTAATAATGTAGTATTCGCCGGTTTCAATGGTATTTCTTGCCTCATCCTGGTTGATCAGTGTTTCATGGATCTTCTCCCCCTGGCGGATCCCCACTATTTTTGTCCGGCACTCCGGCCCAATGTATGCTGCCAAATCCAAAATCTTCATAGAGGGGATTTTAGGGACAAAGGTCTCCCCGCCTCTCATCATGCCCAGACTTTGAAGGACGAACGCCACGCCATGGGAGAGTGAAATCCAGAACCGGGTCATATCCGGATGGGTAACCGGCAATACCCCTTCGGATCTTTTCTTTAAAAAAAAGGGGATCACACTCCCGCGGCTGCCCACCACATTACCATACCGCACCACACTGAACCGGCACCGTTTCAGCCCTACAAACGCATTGGCGGCAATGAACAGTTTTTCCGAACACAACTTGGTGGCACCGTACAGGTTGATGGGATTGACCGCCTTGTCCGTACTCAGGGCAATGACTTTTTTCACCCCGCATTCCGCTGCCATGCTGACAATATTTTCCGACCCTGTTATATTGGTCTTTATGGACTCTGTCGGGTTATATTCACTGGCCGGCACCTGTTTCATGGCAGCCGCGTGGATCACATAATCCACTTCCTGAAATGCCCATTTCAACCGTTCCCTGTCCCGGATATCCCCGATAAAATAGCGGACAGGATATGTCTCCTTTGGAAACTGCTGGGCCATATCAAATTGTTTGAGTTCATCCCGGCTGAATATAATGATCTTTCTGGGCCTGTGACCCTTTAAAATCATTTCCACACATTTTTTTCCAAAAGATCCGGTTCCACCTGTAATCAAAACAACTTTATCTTTTAACATGGACATCTCTATTATAGATTTATATGATTTTCTTATCTTTTCTGCGGTATTCGCAGCAGTGAGTATGATTTCTTAACAACATTATGAGTATCTGCATTTGCAAATTCCATTCCGCTGTTGATATTAATCATATTCGTTATATTCATGGGCGATGATTCTTCAATACCAAAACTTCACCGGAAAGTCATGCCGGGTTTTTATCATTTCTTGCTAATCACTCTATTTTTCAACCCCGGATATCCGGGCAAAAAAACGCCATCCCATTCCCCTGCCCCTCTGCTCAAAGTTTATGGCATAGATATTGCTTTTTACTAAATTAAGCGTCAATAACGGTATGCTCAGCTCAGGTAGATGGCATTTTTTTCCGGGTTGTATGAAGTTTTGCATATTAAATCACCAGAAAGGGGTTATCTTGACAACCATCGACATCTGCAGAAAATGTTACTCAAACCATACGTCATGTTGTACCGTGAAGTCAAAAACCGGCGAAAAGATGATGATACCGCCGGTTTCAAGACCCGAGATAGATCAGATTCTCAATTTCCTGACAGACAAAAAAGAAGACCAGATCTTTGAGGTTAAGCAGAATTCACCGTTTTATATCCGCCAGATGTTCAACCTGTTTCCGGGGATGGAAGATTCCGTATTAAGACAATTTCCCGAAAACGGCCGGCATTTTGAACTTAAGACGGCAAAAGAGGCGTGTGTATTGCTGGGATCTAACGGCTGCACCCTTCCCCGGGATATCCGGCCTCATTTTTGCCAGATCTACCCGTTCTGGTTTTTTGAATACGAACCGCATGTATTTCAGGACTCGGACTGCCTCGCCCTTCAGACCTCAAATACGGTTTCAGAGGTCTTTCTTTCTTTGGGAACGAATCCTGAGATGTTAAAAGAGATCCACTCCCGGATCTGTCAGGATTGGGGACTTTTCCAGACCAGGACACCGGTAAAATTGAAACATTCTCTTTGATATACATGTAATTTTTACCCGCTGTATATGAATACGGTTATCGCCATTGCAGACAGCCTAATTAATCGGTACAATACACTCAAAACTTAAACAACATCCCATGAGGACCATAGCCGCAAACAGACAAAATCATGAATCTGACAAATAAAAAAATCCTGGTAACGGGCTCGGATGGATTTATCGGCTCACACTTAACTGAAAAGCTGGTCAAATCGGGCTTTGATGTAAAAGCCTTTGTTCTCTATAATTCATTCAACTCATGGGGGTGGCTGGATCATCTGCCCCGGGATATCAAACAAAGCATGGAGGTTTTCACCGGAGATGTCCGGGACCCGTTCGGGGTAAACACTGCTGCAAAAGGTTGCGATGTCATTTTCCACCTGGCCGCTCTGATTGCCATCCCATACTCTTATCATTCTCCGGCAACTTACATCGATACCAACATTAAAGGAACCCTGAACATCCTGCAGGCCGCCAGAACCCATGGCATTGAAAAAGTGATTCACACCTCAACCAGTGAAGTATACGGAACAGCCCGGTTTGTCCCCATTACCGAGGATCACCCGTTACAGGGCCAATCCCCCTATTCGGCATCAAAAATCGGGGCAGACCAGATTGCCTGGTCCTATTTTACCTCCTTTGACCTGCCCGTTGCCACCATCCGGCCCTTTAACACCTATGGACCCAGACAATCGCTCCGGGCGGTCATCCCTACACTGATCACCCAGATCGCATCCGGCAACAAGACCGTCAAACTGGGAGCACTGACACCCACCCGGGATTTTAACTTTGTGGACGATATTACCGATGCCTTTATAAAAGTGGCGGAATCAGACAAGACAGCCGGAGAGACCCTGAATGCCGGCAGCAATTTTGAAGTGTCCATCGGAGAAACAGCCCGCATTATTGCCGAATTAATGGAAGCCGACATTGACATCCAGTCGGATGAACAACGATTCCGGCCCCAAAAAAGTGAAGTCAACCGCCTCTGGGCGGATAACGGCAGAATAAAAGAATTCACGGACTGGAAACCCGAATATGCCGGAGCAGACGGATTCAAAAAGGGATTAACGCAGTGCATCAAATGGTATTGCGATCCCGAAAACCTGGCCCGATTTAAAACCGACATATATAATATTTAGCCCCATGAAACCATCTAAAGCCGATAGCGCCAATCCGAAAACATTCATTATCGCCGAAGCAGGCGTCAACCATAACGGCTCGCTTTCCACAGCCAAAAAACTGGTTGAAAAGGCAGCTTGGGCCGGAGCCGACGCCGTCAAATTTCAAACGTTTAAAGCGGAAAATATCATTTGTCCGTCCGCACCCAAAGCAGAATATCAACGCCATACAACACCTGAAAAAGAGACACAGTTTGAAATGATCAAACTTTTGGAACTAGACAGAGAAGCTCACATCATTTTGATGGAGCACTGCCGAAAACATCGGATAGCATTCTTATCCAGTCCTTTTGATCTTGAAAGCATTGATCTGTTAGAAAAACTGGGACTCGATATCTTCAAAATTCCATCGGGTGAAATTACCAATCTTCCTTTTCTGGAAAAAATCGGCCATCTTGGTAAAAAGTTGATTCTCTCCACCGGCATGTCAACCATAAATGAAATCAAAGCTGCGGTAAAAATATTAGTGAATGCCGGAACCACCGAAAATTTAATTACCTTGCTTCATTGTAATACGGAATATCCAACACCGTTAAAGGATGTCAATTTAAATGCAATGATGACGATAAAATCAGTGTTCCCTGAAACCAGGATAGGCTATTCAGACCATACCAAAGGAATAGAAGTTCCTATTGCAGCCGTAGCATTGGGAGCACAGGTTATTGAAAAACATTTTACCTTGGACAGGGCACTGAAAGGACCGGATCACAATGCTTCGCTTGAACCCCATGAACTGGCACAAATGATCAGGGGGGTCAGAAAAATCGAATTGGTTCTGGGAAATGATGAAAAAAAACCATCTCCATCAGAACTATCAAATCGGATGATCGCTCGTAAAAGTATTGTTGCTTCGAGAGCCATCAATAAAGGAGAAAACTTCTCTGCTGAAAACTTGACCGTCAAACGCCCCGGAAATGGACTCAGCCCGATGAACTGGCATACTGTAATCGGTAAAAAAGCACTCCGGAACTTCATGGAAAACGATTTAATATCGCTGGACTAATTTTTTCATGATCTTCAAAACAGGAGACTACTTCACATGATTTTTAGTAAGAACAAACCGTCTAACTGGATAACTGATCTGGGATCGAGCATAAAAAATACAAAATGCAAGCTATCAGGCGAACCCATCTCTTTTGATGAAGCTATGGAAAAATTAGGAGATATTTTTATAAACGCCTCGATAAGTAGAGGCTCGGTTTGGTGGGTGGCAAACGGTGGCAGCCTTGCCGTATGTTCTCATCTTTCCCAGGATATTTTAAACAAGCTAAATGTTAAATCTTTTGTATGTTCTGATCCCTCTCTTATCACATGTATGGCAAATGATTTTGGCTATGAACATGTTTACTCGAAACCGTTGAAGAAATTAATTGAAAAAGGGGATATCCTCATAGCTATTTCCAGTTCAGGTGATTCACAGAATATTATTAATGCAGCCACACTGGCCCTTGAGCATGAATTGACCCTTGTGACATTTTCAGGATTTAAAATCACCAACAGGCTGTATGAATTAAACAAAGGGCTTGCCTTCTACCTGCCCTCATCACTATACGGCCTTGTTGAAGTGGGACATGAGGCACTGCTTCACGCCGTAATAGAAAGTCTGTGGCTCGAGCGTATGGATAAAGAGGATTCATGACAAAAAAAATTATCGTTTTAGGCAGTAATTCGTTTTCCGGGTCTCACTTTGTTGATATAGCACTTGAACAAGGATACCAAATATGTGGTATTAGCAGATCTCCCGAATATCCTCGAGTGTTTTTACCTTACAAGTGGTCAAAAGACAAAAAAAAACTTTCTTTGTTTAAATTCAAACAGTATGACTTAAATCACAATCTTGACAACATTATGGAAATCGTAACAGATTTTCAGCCGGATTATGTTGTGAATTTTTCATCTCAAAGCATGGTGGCCCAAAGCTGGGAAAACCCGGAGCATTGGTTTCAGACCAACACATTGTCCACTGTTTTATTGCACAACAGGCTCAGACATTGTAAATTTTTAAAAAAATACGTCCATGTTTCAACACCAGAGGTTTATGGCTCTTGTGATGGTGTGGTTATTGAAAATACAAATTATCAGCCCAGTACACCATATGCCGTATCACGGGCTGCTGCGGATATGAGCCTGATGACCTTTTTTACCACCCATGGTTTTCCCGTGGTTTTTACCCGGGCAGCCAATGTATACGGCCCCGGCCAACAACTTTACCGGATTATCCCTAGAACGATCTTATTTTTCCTCACAGGCAAAACTTTGGAGCTACATGGAGGCGGCAGCTCAATTCGATCCTTCATCGACATTAGAGATGTTATGGATGGCACATTGAAGACCATGGAACACGGGGAGCCGGGTCATATTTTTCATTTCTCCACCCCAAAAAACATCTCTATCCGAACTTTAGTTGAAAAAATAGCAGATTTGATGGGAGTCTCTTTTGACAACCATGTTAAAGTAGTCGATGATAGACCCGGAAAAGATGCAGCCTACCTGTTGGATTCAAAAAAGGCGCGAAACAATCTGGGGTGGCAGGATACCATTGATCTTGATCAGGGAATTAAAGATACCATGGCCTGGGTGAAACAACATCTTAACGAAATACTCAAGCATCCCATTGACTATATCCACAAACCATAACTCATAAGGGAAATAAAAATGCACATATTAGTAACAGGCGGATGTGGTTATATCGGTTCCGTACTCGTCCCTAAGCTTTTGAATTGCGGGCATCAGGTGACTGTATTTGATATCATGTGGTTTGGCAACTACCTGGATCCATGCGAGAATCTTGATGTGGTCAAAGGTGATATACGAAATATTGATGAGATCCCTATGAAAGGCGTTGAAGGCGTTATCCATCTGGCTAATGTAGCCAATGATCCTTGCGGTGATTTAAGTGCCAAACTGGTGTGGGAAGTTAACGCTTTGGCAACAATGGGTCTTGTCGAAAAGGCAATTGACAACCAGGTGAAAAAGATTATATATGCCAGCTCCGGTAGCGTATACGGCATCAAGGATGAAGATCAGGTCACAGAAGATCTTCCACTTGTTCCCATCTCAGACTACAACAAGACTAAAATGATCAGTGAGCGTATCCTGTTAAGTTATAGAGACAGGATTTCCATTCAGATTGTTCGGCCGGCAACTGTTTGCGGTCTTTCCCCGCGTATGAGACTGGATGTGTCTGTAAACATGTTGACCATGCAAGCCATTAAAAATGGATTGATAACCGTCTTCGGCGGTAAACAGACCCGACCTAATATACATATCCAAGACATCACCGATGTATTTATCCACTTTTTGGACAGCAAAGATCAATACCAGGGGATTTACAATGCCGGTTTTGAAAACATTTCCATTTTGGAAATCGCCAACCGGGTTTTAAAGTTTACCGATGCCGAGATCCAAATCACAGAATCCAACGACCCCAGATCTTACCGGCTGAATGCTGACAAGCTTCTCAAAACCGGTTTTTCTCCCGGCTTCAGCATAGATACGGCCATGCAGGAAATAACGAACGCCGTGGAGAAGGGACAACTGGTAGACAGGGATATCTGGTATAATGTTAAAACTATGAATCAATTAAAAAATATATAAATTAAGGGCTTTACCATGGGAAGGATAGTACTGTTCAAGGGAGAGTCCAGTTATGATGCCTTAAATGTATTTATTGACGGACTTGCAGATGCATTCCGGCATTTAGCTTATGATCCGATTGTTGTGGACTTCAGACACCCGGACAAGGTAAATCGACAGATTGAACATGCTTGGTCCGAGCCCTGTAAGTTTGCATTCGGATTCAACGGAATAGGTATCGACCTTACGAGCAACGGTAAATCCATATATGATTCTCTTGATACACTTTACATCGGCCATATGGTGGATCATCCTATCTATCACTTAAGCTTCTATTATGAGGTTGAAGTTAAAAATAAAATATTTTTATTTGCCGATCGAGAACATATTCATTTTATCAAACATTTTTTTCCAAAATTGAATGCAGGCTTTTTAACCCAGGCAGGATGTTTACCACAGATACCGATGAATGTCCAGTCAACTGATAACTGGGAAAAACGAGATATCGACCTACTTTTTGTTGGAACCATCCACAATTTTAAGCAAATCAGGGAAAAATGGCTTGAGTATCCCAAACCGCTATCAACCCTTTTCGACGAAACTGCAGAACACTTGATTGGAGATGAAACTTTATCTTTAGAATCAGCTTTCAGGATCACTCTCGAAGACTGGGGCTATTATCCGAATAAACAATTGTTATACCGGTTTACTGCCTATTTTCAGGAAATTGATATCTATGTCCGCTCCTATAAACGATATCACTGTTTAAAAACCCTGGCTGAATCAGATTGTCGAATAAGATGTTATACCAACAGACCGGATATACCCATGATACCAAAAAGAAAAGGATTTTCCATTTTCCCCGCTATTCCTATGCCTGAAATTTTTCCCCTGATGGCAAGAAGCCGAATCGTACTCAATATTATTCCCGGATACATAGACGGTGCCCATGAGAGGATTTTTTCCAGTATGCTTTGCGGCGCAGTGTCACTGTCTGACAGCACTCGTTATTTAAACCAAAGATTTACCCATGGTAGGAATATTTTATTTTTCTCTTTTCATGAACTGGACCAATTAAATGATGGAATAGAACAATTCATGGCCGATCCAGCGAAATTGTTTTCCATTGCTCAATCAGGAAAAGAAAAAGCGCTTTTAAACCATACCTGGGAAAACCGGGCAAGCCAGATTATTGAATTGGCAAAGATAAATCAATTGATGAAAAGTTATGATCAGGCATTGCCTTTTTAATCATTAGAAAAATCAAAAAAATAAATACTATAGGTTAGATATTAGAACAATAATGTGAAAAAATAAGTTATTTTTATGAGCATCGAAATCCCCAAAAAAATAAATATAGGCAGCGGTAAAAATTTTCGGGATGATTACATAAATATTGACATAAACGCCTATTGGAATCCTGATATTTGCTTTGATCTTAACCAACCGTTTCCAGAAAAAGATGGGCAGATATTTGAAACCCATCGATTTGGGGAAGTTCAAATTTATCAAAACAGTTTTTCACGTATTGTTGCCTGGGATGTCTTGGAACACATCACCAACCTGACCACACTTATGGAATGTGCTTTAAACCTTCTTGAGGTCGGAGGACTTTTTGAAATTCTTGTGCCTTATGATCTCTCATATGGTGCTTGGCAAGACCCTACTCACGTCCGAGCTTTTAACGAAAACAGTTGGAATTATTATACGGAATGGTTTTGGTACTTGGGGTGGGAAAAGGCTCGTTTCAATATTGAAACGCTTCATTTCAAACTCAACCCTTTCGGAGACAAACTACTGGCGGACGGAAAATCTACTGAAGAAATTATCCGCTCACCAAGAGCAGTTGATACCATGCACGTCATATTAAAAAAAATGATGCTATCTGATCTCGACAAACAAACACTACAAAAGCATAAAATACCGTCCCACGATAGAGAGTAAGTGCGGCGGACCCCAAAAACTGGACAATGTGCTAAGCTCTAATTTGATATAAAAAATGGAGAGCAAAATGGGAAAGAAACGAAAAAAGTACAGTCCGGAATTCAAGGCGAAAGTCGCACTGGCTGCAATTAAAAATGAAGAAACACTGTCGGAGTTGTCAGCCAGATTTGGGGTACATCCGACCATGATAAACAGATGGAAACGATCACTGTTAGGTGGTGC
>JANQML010000156.1 GCA_028280105.1 Desulfobacula sp.
AAGCGGCCGGTCAAGGACCTGCTGCGCCACCATCTGCCCTACAGCCTCTCCCTGGGGCTGGCCGCCATTGCCATCTCCTTTGTCCTGGGGGTCTCCATGGGGATCATTTCCGCAGCATTTAAAAATTCCGTGACCGATCACCTGGCCATGCTCACGGCCCTGTTCGGGGTGACCATCCCGGCCTTTTGGCTGGGGCTGATCCTGATCCTGATCTTTGCGGTCTGGCTGAACTGGTTCCCGGTGTCCGGGTCCGGGGATCTGAGCCACCTGGTCCTGCCCGCCATCACCGTGGGCTTGGGCGGTGCCGGGCTCATCGCCCGGATCACCCGGGTATCCATGCTGGAGGTGGCCTCCAGGGATTTTATCGTCATGCTCCATGCCAAGGGGCTGGGGAAAAAGGCCATCCTGCTCAGGCACATTCTGCGCAACGCACTGATACCCGTGATCACCATACTGGGCTTGCGTATCGGCTGGATCCTGGGGGGCGCTGTCACCGTTGAAATCGTATTCGGACGGCCGGGCCTTGGCCAGTTGCTGATCACAGGACTGTTCCGCCGGGACTACCCCGTGATCCAGGGGACCATGCTCCTGCTGGCCATGGGTATCATCCTGGGCACCTTCCTGGCCGATATTCTTTATGCACTTACCGATCCCAGGGTCAGGGACCAGCACAACTAGGACGCCATGGACACACAAGAGACCCAAGAACAGATGCTGCCGCCCGCCAACCGCTGGATCCGGCGCGTAAAAAAGCTGAAATCCAACAAAGCCGGACTCCTGGGGGTCTTTTTGATACTGGGACTGATCCTGATGGCGGTAATGGCCGGTGCCATTGCCCCATACTCTTATAAGGAGCAGAACCTGGTCAATATGAACAGCCCGCCCTCCCTGGACCATCTCATGGGGACCGATGAATTCGGAAGGGATGTCTTCAGCCGGATTCTCCACGGATCCAGGATTTCCGTGTATGTGGGGGTGGTCTCTGTGGGCCTGTCCGTTTTCATCGGGGTGATCCTGGGGGCCATTGCCGGGTACTAGGGGGGATGGCTGGACCAGCTCATCTCCCTGATCACGGACCTGACCTGGTCCCTGCCTGAAATCCTGGTGGCCCTGCTTTTGGTGGCCATCGTGGGCGCCGGGCTTGAAAGCGTTATCATTGCCATTGCCCTGACCTATTGGGCCCAGTACGCCCGGCTGATCCGGGGCCAGATCCTGATGCTTAAAAACGAAACCTATGTGGAAGCCACCCGGTCCCTGGGGGCCACCGATTTTACGATTTTGTTCAAGCACCTGTTTCCCAATGCCATTGCCCCGGTGATCGTGGCCGCCACCATCGGCATCGGCCAGGCCATCGTCCTGGAAGCCACCCTGGGCTTTCTGGGCGTGGGGGCCCAGCCCCCCATTCCCAGCTGGGGTGCCATGATGAGCAACGGCACGGCCTACCTCTTCATCTCGCCCTGGGTGATTATCTTTCCCGGGCTTGCCATGATGGTCACGGTCATCGGATTCAACCTGTTTGGGGATGCCCTGGTGGATATCATGGACATCCGGGAGGATACCCTGAAGTGACATTGCTTGCCGTGGAAAACCTGCAGGTTGAATTTGACACCCGGGACGGTGTGGTCCGGCCGCTGAGCGGTGTCGGCTTTACGGTGGATTCCGGGCAGATCCTGGGCATCGTGGGCGAAACCGGATCCGGAAAATCCGTCACCGCCCAGGCAATCATGGGGCTTCTGCCCTTTCTCAACGGCCGGGTGACCCAAGGCAGAATTCTCTTTGAAGACCGGGATCTGCTTAGCCTATCCGAAACAGACTACCAGGCCATCCGGGGGAACCGGATATCCCTGATTCCCCAGAACCCCATGACGTCCCTTGACCCGGTCTACCGGGGGGGCGCCCAGATCGTTGAAGGGCTGAGGCTGCATACGGATCTTTCCCGGACCCGGGCAGCGGAACGGGCAGTGGACGTGATGCGTTCCCTGGGCATTCCCAATGCCGGCAAGGTGTTTCATCAATACCCCCACCAGTTGTCCGGCGGGCTCAAGCAGCGCATTGTCATTGCCATGGGGCTCTGCGCCGATCCCGGACTGCTCATTGCGGACGAACCCACTACGGCGTTGGATGTCACGGTCCAGGCCCAGATCATTGAACTCTTCCGCCAGACCACCCGGGAAATGAACCTGGGCATGATCATGATCACCCACGACCTGGGCGTCATTGCACACCTCTGTGACACGGTGGCCGTTATGTACGCCGGGACCCTGATGGAAATCGGACCGGTAAAACCGGTATTTCAATACCCCAGGCACCCGTATACCCAGGCCCTTTTAAGCTGCATCCCGGCCATGGGCATGAGGGAAGACGACCTTGAGGCCATTCCCGGGAATGTGCCCGGGGTCCGGACCTATCCGGACGGGTGCCGCTACCATCCCCGGTGCCCGGAAGTCATGGCCGTGTGCAGAACCGTACCGCCGAAAACAGCTGCCGTGGATGACCAATCCCGGGTTCGCTGCCACCTGTATCCCCCTGACAGAGGAGCTGTTCATGAAACCGCTGGTTGAAATCCGCAAATTGTCAAAATTTTTTCCGGTCACCGGCGGGCTGCTCCACAGGAAGACCGGTGAAGTCAAAGCGGTCAACCAGGTATCCTTTGAAATCTGTCAAGGCGAATCCTTGGGGGTGGTCGGCGAATCCGGGTGCGGCAAATCCACCCTAGCCCGCCTGGTCCTGGGTCTGATCAAACCCACCGGCGGCAGTATCCTGTTTGACGGGCAAGATATCACCCGGATGAATCAAAAAGCACTTCGCCGCCTGCGCAAACGGATGCAGATGGTGTTCCAGGACCCCCACTCATCCCTGGATCCCCGGTACGCCATATTTGAAAGCTTAGAAGAGGTATTCAGGATACAGAAGGAGAACAGGGACCGGGATCAGATGAACCAGCGGATTTTCGAACTTTTGGATATGGTGGGTCTCAAAGCGGAACATGCCCGGGCCTACCCCCATCAGCTTTCCGGGGGCCAGAAACAGCGGGCCGTGATTGCAAGGGCGCTGGCCACCACACCGGAATTTATCATCCTGGACGAACCCACGGCCGCCCTGGACGTGTCTGTCCAGGCCCAGATCGTCCTGCTTTTAAAAGAGTTGGGTCAAAAATTCAACATCAGCTATCTCTTTATTTCCCATGATCTGGCACTGGTAGATTATTTTTGCCAACGTATCATTGTCATGTACCTGGGGAAAATCGTAGAGATCACGGCCGGCAAGCTGTCTGACCGACAGCCGGCCCACCCTTACACCCAACTGCTCATGGAGAGCCTTTTTGTGGCAGACCCCTTTGCCCGCAAAGAGATTCCACAAGCCCGGGGCGAAGTCCCCACCCCGTTTAACCTGCCCAAAGGATGCGTCTTCCAGACCCGGTGCAGCCGTGCCCGGGATATCTGCCGCCAAAAAGAACCGGCACTTGAATCCAACCGGCACAACGGCCGGGTGGCCTGCTATTTTCCCCTTTCCTGAGGATTAGCCGATTGAGCCTTAGGGACAGAAGTTCCCGTTCTTCAAACAGAACTGAGAATTTTATCAAACCTGCTATATGATCCCATCTGAGTGCGGGGCCCATATGGGCCATACTTGACCGGAGATGACAGGCAGTAAATTTCCGAAGACACGGTACCAATTATTCTCAGTGAAGGCTATCAGGAAGAAACTATTATGATATAGCGGTTCTCAAAATAACGTTCCGATTTTCATGTTACGGGTTGAACAGCAAATGACGCCAAGGCTGCCGGTCCTTTCAGAGAACTTGATATGATTAAGGCCCTTTTTTTTCGGAACATATTTTTGTCATTTGCTATAGATATAAAAAGGGCACGGTCCAAATGTGATCGTGCCCTGCTATTATTGATTTAGGCCATGGTTATCATTTTTCCATGGGAGGAGAGGCCGGAATAATGGAACTGACCCATGCGATGACTTGCATGCCCGGAAGCTTGAGTGTGCCCCCCTGGTACTCGGAGTGGAACCTGTTATTCTCGGTGCGGCTGTGTCTGTAGTGTCCACTTGACCCAAAGGGTCCCCAACCGCCGGATCTGGAACTTTTGCTTTCTGTTACAAAATGGGAGGTGTCCTGTGCACTGAAATCTGCCGTGATACGGACATTTCTGGCAACAACAAATGCCGTCGGGATTAAGGGCATCAGTCCGGCTTCATTATTAACAAGGGTTCCATTGGAAATTCCGTTTGTTCGAACACCGGTCATCCACCAGTTTTTCATGTTAAGCAGGGTGGTATTCAGCCAAGGGCGCCGAATTCGGACCGTTATTAAATCAGCTCTTAGCTGAAATTTGTCAGTATCCATATGCGTTTCTGTTTCTTTGGTACTGCCGGAAGACGAATGACGAGATGTCCAGAAGAGACCTCTGGACCTGTTTGAATAGTCCGATGCCCTGTCAGAAAGGCTTGTTGAAAGATTATCACTGCTCAGGGCCAGTTCTGACCAATCTGAATTATCGTCATACCAATTGGTTGGTAGGGCATAAGAGTTGTACCAATTGTTATCAGTCACCTCCAATGGGGCCATTGCATGTGCGCCGCCCATTGATTCCTGGGCATTTTTAATGGCATGGGCCACTGCGTTGTTGATTGTTGAGGCCAGGGCGTCTTGTGCTTTTTCAACATTTTGTTTTCCCTCCCTCTCCCATTTGTTCCAGGCCTGATCTATGGTATTTTGGAGACGGGGCGCGTTGGCCTGCCACTCCCTCTGTTCTTTTATATTATCGAGATTGTAGCTATTGTATGCCGTACGGTATCCAGACAAGGCATTGATGTAGGATGTCCGATTCTGGTCGTAACTCAGGGCGATTTGAGACGGACCAAAGGTAACGGTGGGGGGACCGTTGAAATTTGGTATTTCTGTCCTGGCATTCAGGAAATTATAGGCTTTGTCGTATGTCTCTTTTTGATCCGGGTCGACCTTGTTGTCTGTATTGGCTCCGTCTACAATCTGTTTGTAAGTTCCTGATACGGTCTTTGTGGAGTCTGACCACTCGGCAGCGACAACAGGTATGGCATCCACCATACTTGAAAATGCAAATGCGCTTTTTAAATCTCCACCTGGGTTGATTGAACTGGCAGCGTTGGCGTAGTCTTCGGGATTGAGAACGTAGTTTTTGGTCATTTGGAGAAGTGTGGTTTGTTTTGGAAAACCACCTGACCGGCCTTCTTTAGGTGTGTATGTGATTGCATCAAAAATACGATCATAAAGTGTTCCAAGGGTTTTTTTCTCCTGTTCAGGTGTCATTTTATGGTTCCTTTCATTTTCATTGAATTCAGATGATCTATAGGGTCGTACATTTATGTGATGATAACCTTGAGGCGCTTGTCATTCAAATTGTCAAGATATCTACTCATCCCGGAGATCTTTTCGGAAATCGATGCCTGGGTTGCATCAGTGCCATCAAGATTTTGTATTTGACCTGTGAAGAGGGTCCATGCACTTATCAGCTTTTTCACTTCTTCAATCAGGACTTTTTTATTTTTATCGATGTCCATAACCTTGTTGAGATCATCCACCAGGGCATTTACAGCCCGCAGTTGTTTTGTTAGATCTGTAATCTCTCCTTGGACCCCATTTATTTTATCAGTCAACTTTTGGCGTGCATCGGCGAGTTCCGAGTATTTCAATCCCTCTGAAACATTTCCTAGTATCTTTTTGGCCAATTCTGCACCCTGTTTAATTGCCTCCACCTCAGGATTTTTAAGGTTAAGGCTTTTAAGATCGTCTCCACCCGGAATGTAATCCCTGAAAGTATCGGCGATGTTCTTTTGCCGGATCACATCCTGGCTTTTAATGATTTTGTCCCGTTCGGCAACCAGTCCTTTTTTACAGGTCTCTTTTTCCGTGATCTGGACATTGAGTTCCTTATAACTGTCCTTCTGCTTTTTGAGTTTATCTTGGGTTCTTTCGGCGATGATGACATTGCCGATATCGTTTATCTTTGACTGCACCTCGTCTATTGCTTTATTGAAGTTCCCAAGGACACTGCTGAGTGAATCATCGATCTGTTTCATGATTTGCACCCGTGCTTCCTTGGCAGCCTTTGTATCTGCTTCAGAGAGAGAACCCTTTAGCAGCTCTTTGTCAATTTCTGCGATTGTGCTGAAGTTGCCCGAGACATTAACGCCTTTGAGCTCCGTTGCCAATTCAACCATTTTCCCGTCTAGGGTATCTCTTAAATCAAGGCTGTAATCCGTGACACGCTTTGCTTTGTCCTGGAGAATCTTCATTTCATTGGTATTGAAGAATGGATCACGGGAGATATCTTTGATTGCCTGATAAATTACCTTGAAATCCGGTTCAGGGTAATTCACGCTGTTCGTTACAAATTTTTTTATGTCTGCCATGGCTTTTGTCTCACTTTTCTTTATTTTAAGTCAATGGAAGTTACTATGCCCATTTTCAAGCTTTTTCGTATGTCTTCTTGTACTCTTCAAGTGCCTCATCAATGATTTTGATGAGATATCCTGCCAGGTCCCCGACCTCCCTCCACGGATTAATGATTTTCTTGAAAGGATCAATAAAAGCCAGTAACTTAAGACCGTCGTTAATATTTTCCCACTCCTTTTGGGAGGATTCAATCAATTCACCCATTGTCATCCACATGTAGTCCAGGTGTGTCAGGGCCTGTTCAGCATCAATCATTCGAATGCCGATGTCATCAAAGTCGTTGGACAGATCTTGGATGGCTTTTTGCAGGTTCTTCTCACCCGTCAACTTGGCTTGCAATGTTTTTCGTTCTTCAATTTTTTTGTTCTTCTTTTTTCGTGCCTTCTCTGCTTTGGCGCCGAAGATCCCCCCTGTGATTGCCAGGCCGATGACCCCTCCGGCAGCACCGGAAAAGGCAAGCCCGACAAACTTGTCATAGTCTTTTTTCAATTGCGCGATTTCAGCATCCAGCTCTGTTAATTTGTCTTCATCCTCCTTAATGGTTTCCTTTAAATTATTCTTTGCCATTAAATCACTTTTTCTTTTTACTTCAGGCTCCAGGCCATCGGTTTTTTTCCCATTGGAAAGCTGCCCGCCTGAGAGTGCTATTCTGTAATCGGAAATTGTTTTTGTTACCTCGTCTGTTTTGATTCTTTCTTGGTCGATTTCCCGCTTCAATGAAGTGAGGTATTGGCCGAGTGCCACAGAGGCCTCCTTGTCGTTTGGATCTTCTAATTTTATTCCCTTGAAGGTCTCATCTTTTGCATCACCCAGTGATTTGAGCTTCTTATAAAAGGGCCATTGATCAATCGCATCGATAAAATCGTCTCCTGTGGTGACAATCGATTTTGAAGCCTGCTCCAGGTTGATTCCCTGTTTGATCACCTTGGTTTGAACATTGTCCCATTGGATCGAGTGGTCTTTTACCTTATCAAAAAGCGATTTCATATCTGGTGGCTCCAGCCCGGCAATATTACATTTGGTGTAGCCGAGATAGACCTTGACTTCGGGTAATTTTGAAGGTAGAGAAAGCCCTTTTTTTGCGTAGAGCTTTATATTGATCATATCCTCCTTGGTAAAAATGCCTCCCTTCCTTTTGCCAGCCTCCATTTTTCCAGCAACCAGTTCCACGGCAACTTTAGGAACCTCTGTGGATTTAATTGACCTATCAACCGCTGCTTCTCCCATACAATACCTCCCTATGGCAATTTGATCGTGAGTTGTTTATAATCAGAAGATACGGCTCAATTTGACCGCCTGATCTCTGACACTTGTCCAATTATTAATGACTGATTGAAACCTGCCTGCAAAAACAATCAGGCTTCTTCCGCTATTGATGTCTGAAAGAGTCTTGGATGATTCCCCGAGTTCTGATTCAGCTTTCTTCCAACTTGTCCAAAGGTGGCCCAGGGACATTTCCGCATTGACCATGGACACACCAAGTTCTGTGAGATTGACAAAGAGGCGCCCCATCGTATAAGTAACCCGCTGTCTTCCACGGTAGACTCGGATTTGATCTTTCAGGGCTGCCAGCGAATTTTCAAGTGCTTCCCGCTTGGCCGCGACCACTGAAAGGTTGCTTCCGTCTGACATGGCCGTTTGATATTCCCGGTTCAACGCATCGATCATCGGTTCTACAGTTGTTTCATGGCCGATTTTTTCAAGGTTAGAATTCTTTATGGTCTGTCTTTTGTTAGCCACATCAGGTTCCAGGACAGATATTTCCCTGCGAAAAACCGTGATTGCCTGCATTGTTTTACCGGTGTCAATGGTCTGGTCAAAACTGATTTTCAATAGCTTATCCAGGTGGTCTTCAAGGTTCTTTTTTTTAGCCTTATCTTTTGAATCGAGTTTTTCATCGGGAATCTTATCTGGAGAGAGCACCAGGGGATTTTTACCCACAGTCGCCTGGACTCTTTCGTAGAAAGGCATGGCTTCAATTTCTTTGAGCAGGGAGTTGCCCATGGATACATTTTTTTTTGAAATTGAACCAAGGGTCCTTGTTTGGCGGCTGATGCTGTCCTGGATACCCTCCCATTGTGACGCATGGTGGTTGATTTTTTTGAACAGGTCCAACATATCCCCAGGTTCCAGCCCAGGCACTCCGGCGTGCTCATAGCCAATGAATACGACCACCGCTGGTATGACCACCGGCAGTCTTGAGCCGTAATCCACATAGTTTTCTATTTTATCAAGATCGTCGGCTGTAAACAGTGACCCCGGGTTGCCACTGGCTGGGGTGTCCTCTTTTGTCATATGCTTTTCCTTTCATCCAAGATTAATTCCATGAAGCCTTTGGTGTGAGAGTCGTTTTTATTGGTTTCCCTTTGGCAGAGATGCCATTTTGGGTGAATAGGGAATCAAGTCGCTGATCCATGCTATGACTTCAACAATATTGTCAGTAGCTTTGGTGGAGGATGCCCGGAACGGCCCAAGAAAGACTTCCTCTTTGGTCGATTTTTCTCCCTGTAAAAATGCATTGTCATTTTTGCTCCAATCCGCATTGACACTTACTTCTTTGCCAATTATCATACCCGTGGGAATGAGAGGCAGCACACCTGTGTTTACTTCCAGATTGCCTGATGAGCAAAAACCGGCACCTTGGCCTGCCAAGAACCAGTCGTTCATGTCAAAGAGAATCGAATTGAACCAGGGTCTCCTGAATGAAACCAAAAGGTACTTCATCTCTATCGAGTGGATTGTTGTGTCTTTGCTTAAGGTACAAGTCTTTGTGCCTGCCTGTAATTTTAGGTTTTCTTCGCCCCCGAGCAGATTGAATGAGCTATAGTTATCCCTTCCTTTAAGGTCATCTAAGGTTATATTTTTGAAGCGATCTATTTTGGCTTCATACCAATCTTGCGGACTGGCATATATGGGACACCAACTACCAGATAGGCCATCCATGCGTTCAAATGCATTCTCCTTGAGCTTTTTTTGTGCATCGTGAATTACCTGGGTCGAAAAACTCGATGCGGGTGGGGCTGCCGCACCCCCAACGATTTCTTCATAAATATTTTGGGTGGAACCGGAGGATGCGGAGTAGAACCTATTCAAATGGGGAATGGGGTCTACCAACTGACGAAATCTAAATAATGACCTTATGTCGCCGTTGGGGTTTAGGCTTGACAGAGGATTTTTGTATAAATCAGTGTTCAGGGTTGTTGGAAACGGATTCAGTTGAAGAATTGGTTTAGCGTCCAGGCTTTTGGCCTCTAAAGAGGATGCTCTTGCTGCTGTTGTAACTCCATGGCCGTTTGTGCTGATTTCATTGGCAAGTGCGGTAAGAACTTCCATAAATTATCTCCACGTGTTTAGTTTCAGGGGGGTGACTGTCCTTTTTCGTTGATTTGAAGATTTTGTTTGCTTTAAAAATTGGGTTCGTATTCGTGCCATTTTCACCAAAACCTTCCTGTTTTCCATCATCGAAAATTTTATGCGTTATCTTGCGAGTACGTATTTAAGAGGGGTAGGTTTGATAAATTAAGATATGAGGAATGCCCTGACCCCTAATTGTGTCCAGAGTGAGTCGTTAATACCAATCCGTGTAAAAAGTGGATAGCAAACCGATCAATAATTTTCTTGACTTTGGCTTTATATGAATGAACTGCTTTACCTGTTAATTACGAATACAGGTTGTTGTTTTTATCTGTTTTTTTCTTCTCTGGTAAAATCTGAGTCAGAATAATACTTTATATGGGATATAATATATAGAACTGCTTTGTTTCAAATTCTTTTTTTAAAGACGAAATAAACTATATGATCAAGACCTAAAAAACGTATAGATATACAAATAAAAATATATCTATCGAGGAACTTTGTCAAATGTTATTCTCAAAATCGGGCGATTGGCGTGACCTTCAGCAACTGGGTTTGAAAGTATTTTTTACCCTGCCATCTGCTAACAGACCACGTATTTTTGGATAAACCGGGTATTAATACAAGTTTGCGGTCTAATTGTTACCATATAGCCGCTTACTTTAAAACCGCTAACTTGCAGGCGACGAATTAATTCGCAAAAAACGCCCGGCGACATGTTACGATTTTCCATTAAATGGTTTTTAATCGGAGAATCATCTCGGCCACTGTACAAATGAAATGTCGATGATGATGAATCGGCTCACGCAACCATTTAATATTGGAGAATTCACGGGTCAAAAAATCAAAGACAATTTCCTTTCTTGGATTGTGTCTGAAAAAATAACCGTGTATGAAGAACAGATACGATTTCCAATCGTTCAGGATTAAATTGATTAGGTATAGCAGAAACCGGATATCATTCGTTAACCAGAAAAATTAAACATTTTTAGGCAGAAAGGATGCCTATTTCCCTGATGAAAACCCGGACCCGCCTTCTGATAACCTGAAATCGGATGATAATGAAAGTGGAATTGGTATGCAGCTCGATGTCAATGGGAGTGGTCCCATAGATAATATGACGATCAACTCCCTCACAGTCCACAAGGTCACCCAGGATTCTCCAGCCGCCAAAGCCGGCTTGGAACCCGGTGATCAAATTATCGAGATTGCGGGGTTTAAAGTCGAAGGCGGCAATTCCGAGACACTTATGTCTGCTATAAATAAACCTACAGGCGAAAAACTACCCCTGATTGTCAAGCGCCTAGACGGCACCCGGCATGTGATAACAATAGTTATTTCTTCCAGAGATCAATAGGATGAGGCATAGTTCAAACTGGCAAAACTTTTTTAGTTATTACCCAATAACTAAAAAGCGATGAGACCGGATTGGTTCAAATAATCAATGATTCTCCATCTGATGATGAAACAGAATTAATGGATAATCCGGCAAAAGCAGCCATCAAATACCGGAAGCTACACCCTGTCAACGACATCCATTCCTTAAAGCATCTGAAACATTGCGACATGCGGAATGGTTTGAGTGAAACCAACTTTTTTATATGCTTGTCTTGCCGCTTCGTGACTGGCATCGCCGCCAGTACCGACTAAATCAGGCTAAAGCTCTGGAGAGGATCAGCCCTATGTCTTTTTCGATAAACGCCTGAAATCCTTTTACATCATCCCCGGCAGCGGCCAGCCGGGCAACCCCTTTGGCCAGATCCTGCCGGCCTGAAGCCAGGGACAGCCGGATAAAGTGCTGGCCGGATTCCTTTTGATCCGCACCGACGGTACCAAAGGAGGCGCGGTCCAGAACAGCAACACCGTGCCGGTAAAGGGCGAACATCTGGAAAAGGCCGGATACCGAGGTTTGGCACCGTATCTCTTCTGAGAGGCCGGTGTGAGCATCGGACACACCGAGGCGTTGGCAGAGGCCCTCAATATCGGGAAATGCGTAAAAGGCGCCTTTGGGCATGTCACAGCGGATGCCGTCGATCCGGTTGAGATCCTTGATGACGGCGTCTGCCCGGCGCTCAAAGGCAGCTGTCATTTCCGCTATCCAACTGACGGAACCGGGGTGTTCCAGGGCCACCCGGGCCCCCTCCTGATTGTAGGGCGGGATGCAGGAAAAATAGTTAATGTTCAGGCGCTTGAATTCCAGGGCCTCCTCCACCGTGGGACAGACGACATAACCGACCCGGCCGCCGGTCCAGGCAAAGGATTTGGAAAAACCCGAGGCAATGAGGGTGCGTTCCGCCATACCCGGCACCGAGGCGATGGAGGCATGCGAACGGCCGCCGAAAATAATGTTTTCGTATATTTCATCTGAATAGACCCTGACGTCCGGCCTGCAGGACGACAGGATGACTTCGGCGATGGCGGCAAGCTGACCGGCATCCGCCACACCGCCCGTGGGGTTGGACGGAAAATTGAGGATAATCAGCTTGGTGCGCGGGGTGATCAACTCCCGCAGCTGGTCCGGGTTAAAGGTAAACCCTTCCGACGGTTCCAGGTGAAGGGGGACAGGCACAGCCCCCACGTATGTCACCATGGATTCGTAAATGGGAAAGCCGGGGCTGGGGTAGATGATCTCATCCCCGGGATTGCAGTAAAGCTGCTGGGTGAATGCAATGGACGGTTTGCCCCCGGGAAAGACGCAGACCTGTTCCGGTAAAATCTCCAAGCCCCGGCGTTCTCCGGTCTGCCGGGCAATGGCCTGCCGGAGGCTAAGCAGTCCCTGGGGATCGCAGTATCGGGTATTGCCGGCCCTGAGCTGGGCAACTACCGCTTCGACCACCCATTCCGGGGCATTGAAATCCGGTTCTCCCAGGTTCAGGCGGATAACCGGCTGCCCGGACGCCTCTGCCCGGTTGATGTGGTGCCCCATCTTAAACGCGTTTTCCGTGCCCATCATCCGGGTGCGGTCTGCAAACAATGCCATGAAAACTCTCCTGAAAATATTACCGTCCGGCAACTGAACGGGCGTTATCCTGCTCCCTGCTTACCGTCTTTCCGGCCAAATCTCTTCGGACATCCCGGTAAGCTTATACTTCTGGATTTTTCCGGAGGCGGTCATGGGATAATCCGTCACAAAATGGACATATCTGGGGATCTTGTAGCGGCTGATCTTGCCCCGGCAGAAGTCCTGGACGTCGCTGGGTTCAAGGTCCGCACCCTCTTTGAGGATGACAAAAGCCCCGACCTCTTCCCCGTACTTTTTTGAGGGGACTGCCGCCACCTGGACATCCCTGATTTCATCCATGCGGTAGAGGAACTCTTCGATCTCCTTGGGATAGATGTTTTCGCCGCCTCGGATGATCATGTCCTTGCGGCGTCCGGTAATGGACAGGTTGCCGTCCGTATCCAGGATACCCAGGTCCCCGGAGTGGAGCCAGCCCTCTGCGTCAATGGCCTCGGCCGTTGCATCAGGATTGTTGTAGTATCCTTTCATCACGGAATAACCGCGGCAGCAGACTTCCCCCTGCTCTCCTACGGGAAGCTCCTCACCGGTTTCCGGGTTGATGATTTTCACCTCAATATGGGGCAGAGCCCGCCCCACGGTCTCCACCCTTATCCAGAGCGGGTCATCGGTCCGAGTATAGGTCATGACCGGGGAGTTTTCGGTGAGGCCGTAACAAATGGTGATATCTGTCATGTGCATTTTTCCAATCACCTGCTCCATCACATGGACCGGGCAGTTGGAGCCGGCCATGATCCCGGTTCGCAGGGATGAAAAGTCAAACTTTTTGAACAGGGGATGTTCCAGCACGGCAATGAACATGGTGGGTACGCCATAGAGAGCCGTACATTTTTCTGCTTCCACCGACATCATCACCTGGATGGGATCAAATCCTTCCAGAACGACCATGCAGGTACCGTGATTGACTGCAGCGAGAACGCCCAAAACGCAGCCGAAGCAGTGGAACAGCGGAACCGGCAGGCAGAGCCGGTCATTTTCAGTAAAGTGCTGATTGGCCCCGATCCAGTACCCGTTGTTCCCGATGTTATAATGGGTGAGCATGACGCCCTTGGGGAATCCGGTGGTGCCGGAGGTATACTGCATGTTGACCACGTCATGGGGGCTTAAGGATTCCTGGCAGGCGAGGTAATCGCCCTCATCCACCATAACGGACAGTGCCCGGATTTCTGGAATGGTATACATGCCCCGATGCTTCTCAGGCCCCAGAAAGGCCACCCGTTTCAGATGGGGAAAGCGTTTGCTCTGGAGATGCCCCCGTTCGCAGGTGCGCAGTTCAGGTACCAGTTCATAAACCGTATTGATATAATCCGTATCCTGAAAACCGTCGATCAGAAAAAGATTTTCCGATTCCGAATGGGTCAGCAGATACTCCAGCTCCGCGGTCTTGTAATTGGTGTTTACCGTCAGCAGGACGGCCCCGATTTTGGCCGTGGCAAACTGGAGGGTGACCCAGAAGGGGATATTGGTCGCCCAGACCGCCACTTTTTCTCCCCGCTTCACCCCCAGGACCATCAGGCCCTTGGCGGTTTCGTCAACCACCCGGGAAAATTCTTTCCAGGTCAGCCTGAAATCCCGGTCCACATAAACGATGGCCGGGTTGTCCGGATACTTCTCAACGGTCCGGTCCAGGATCTGACCCAGGGTCTGTTCTTTCAACTCAACGGTTTCGTCCACAATTTTGTCTGTCATCTTTTACCGCAGCCTCCCCTATTCAGGTACGTAAATCACGGCATGTATTTCCGCTTTTTCCTCACCGGCGCATGATACGTAGTGGGGAACGATGGAGTTGTAGTAGGCGGAATCACCGGCATTAAGGATGTGTATCTCGTTGCCGTAGATGACC
Source organism: Desulfobacula sp. (assembly GCA_028280105.1). GTDB lineage: Bacteria > Desulfobacterota > Desulfobacteria > Desulfobacterales > Desulfobacteraceae > Desulfobacula. The sequence goes on from JANQML010000156.1 coordinate 14,662, forward strand.
TCAATGGAACCTTTGGTCACCGCTATAAACTCCTCACCTTCGTGGGAGGACAGGGTCTTTTCGTTGGCGGATTCAGGCAGGATTTCCACAAAAAACGGTTCCATGTGCCGGTCTGCCTTGCCCTTGCCAAGGGCATAGAAGTTCAGGGCAGTGGTTTTATGTTTGCCGTCCAGTACGGAGAATTCCGCGGCCCGGTCTGCCTCCCGGACAATATAAGGATCTTTGGTGTCCTGGTCATCCAGGAAGGTGCCCAGCCTTACGCCAAGGGCCCTGGCGATTTTCATCAAAGGGCCCAACGGCGGGTATACACCGTCCGCCAGCATGGTCTTTATAAATTCCGGTGCCAAACCAGTGGCATCTGCCAGCCCCTGGACATCCATCTCCCGCTTTTCCATAAACGAGATGATGCGCTGATTCACTTTTTCGCTTTGCATAGCTCCTCCCTCTCGTGTAGAAAATAACAATGCTATATTATACGGAACGAATTTTTACAATAATTGAATTGGGTTGAGATCCCCGCGGTTTTCTTTTAAAGTCGGAATGGACCTGCCGGGTTGCGGACCGCAACTGCCTGTTTCGGATCGGTACTCCCTGTGCAAAACCCCTAAAAATATGCGGGATAATTATAGAGCGCAAAACACCAACGATGGATATAGAAGTACCGGCCGCTGCTGTTAATAAAACCAAAGATGCAGGCTGGAGTGGGTGTCAGCAGCCTTACCAGCCAGTCCAGGGCATCAAAGACTTTCCGGGATTTCCGAATAATTACCTAACGGACTTTCGACAAAATGTCTTCCCGGGAATCCGGAGTCAAAGTTCTGCTTGACAAGCGCTGCAGCGTTCACTACCCATTTGGGAATAAACAAACCCGGATATGAAAGGAATGATCATGGCGCACGCACCTGATACCAAAAGAAAAGATGTTGCCAAAGAAGAGTGCTGGGATCTTTCCCCGCTGTTTGCCTCTGCGGGAGAGTGGGAAGCATTTTACAAAGAGTTGGAGGGCCAGATCCCGGCATATGATCAATTTAAAGGAAGACTAGGATCTTCTTTCGAACGATTCAGGGACTGTATTGTATTCGATCATGACGTCAGCCGGGGACTGGAAAAGCTCTATACCTTTGCCCACCTGATGAACGATCAGGACAAGACCGATGCCGATTCGGACAGCCTTTATCAGCGGGCCGTCAACCTGTATACACGGATTGCGGACGCTGCCAGCTTTATCATACCGGAAATCCAGACCATTCCCGAAAAGAGCCTGACGGATTTCCGTAACCGTGACGGGATGGCGGACTACAGGTTCTACCTTGAAAAGATCATCCGGAGGATTCCTCACACCCGGAATGCCGATGGGGAGCAGCTCCTTGCAATGGCCGGGGAGAGCCTGGGAGCGCCCCGTGAGATTTTCGGGCAGCTGGACAATGCAGACCTCAACTTCGGGAAAATCACGGATGAAACGGGCAGCCCCGTGCCCCTCACCCACGGCAACTTTGTAACGTTCCTGACCAAGGCGGACCGGACGCTACGCAAAAAAGCCTTCCAACAGTACTACAAGGTGTATGATGCCCATAAACACAGCATATCAACTACCCTGGCAGCCTCTGTGAAAAAAGACCTTTTCCTTGCCAGGGCCCGCCGCTTTGATACGGCCCGGCAGGCCGCCCTGTTTACCGATGATGTGCCCCCGGCGGTCTACGACAACCTGATCAGCAGCGTTAAGTCCGGACTGGCAACGCTTTACCGCTACCTGGATTTCCGCAAAAAAACCCTGGGACTCGACAAACTCCATATATACGACACCTATGTACCGGTGGTGCCGGACGTGGATTTCCACATGACCTATGACGAGGCCGTATCCACCTGCATTACCGCACTTGCCCCACTGGGAGAAGACTACTGCCGTATCCTGGAGCAGGGACTTACCACCGGCGGCTGGACAGACCGCTACGAAAACAAAGGCAAGCGCAGCGGTGCCTATTCCTCAGGGTGCTACGACTCACCGCCATATATCCTTCTCAACTATGACGGAAACACCATCAACAGCCTGTTCACCCTGATTCACGAAGCCGGCCATTCCATGCACTCTTACTTTTCCAAAGAGGCACAGCCATACGTCAGCCATAACTACACCATCTTTGTGGCAGAAGTGGCTTCCACCCTCAACGAAACCCTTCTGGGATACCACCTGCTGGAAAAATATGCGGACAACCCAAAGATGAAGGCCTATATCCTGAACCGGGAGATCGACAATATCAGGGGCACCTTTTTCAGGCAGACCATGTTTGCCGAGTTCGAGCAGATCGTCCACGGTCTTGCCGCTGACAACCAGGCCCTTACACTGGATACCTTTACCGCCACCTACACGGATCTGCTCAAAACCTACTTCGGCGACCGGATGGTTCTGGATAAAGAACTGGCTCTGGAGTACCTGCGCATCCCCCATTTCTACTCGGCCTTTTACGTTTACAAATACGCAACAGGTCTGGCAGCGGCACTGAGCCTTGCGGGACGTATCAGGGAAAAGGGGCAGCCTGCCGTGGACGATTACCTGGCCTTCCTGAAACTCGGGGGCAGCATGTTCCCCATTGATGAACTCAGGGTTGCCGGTGTGGACATGGCCTCACCCGGTGCGGTCAATGCAGCGATATCACATTTTGAAGGCCGCGTCACGGGACTGGAATCCCTATGGACATCCATTTAAGGCCCATCGGGGAGATCCGGTCCTGCTTCAAGGAAAAATTCGGCATTCCCAGACAGTCCAACCTGGTGGCGGATGCGCCGGGTACGATGCTCTTTTACCCGGAGTTTGCCAGGGAAGAGGCAGTACGATCCCTTGACGGCTTTTCCCATGTATGGATTCTTTTTCTTTTCCACAAGACCGGTACATGGTCGTCCGGTTCCTGGTCTCCCGGCCCCTGGTCACCCATGGTCCGGCCGCCCCGCCTGAGAGGCAACAAAAAGGTGGGGGTGTTTGCCTCCCGGTCGCCCTTCCGGCCCAACCCGGTCGGCATCTCCTGCGTGGCACTGAAATCGGTTGAGATGACGGAGAAAGGACCGGTTCTCCACCTTGCCGGCGTGGACATCCTCGACCGGACCCCGGTAGTGGATGTTAAACCCTATCTGTCCTATTCAGATGCTCTGCCACATGCCCGGGACGGTTTTGCCGGCAGTCCGCCCAAGACCGGTTTAACCGTGGTATTTTCAGACCGGGCTGCCGCCCGGATCCGTGAACGCGCAGCAGAGATCCCCAACCTTGAGGCGGTGCTCCGGGGCATCCTGGAAAACGACCCCCGGCCGGCTTATAAAGACAACACAGATCCTGACCGGATATACGGCATCCGGCTTTACGACATGGATATCAAATGGCGGGTGTTCGATGAAACGGTGACCGTCATCTCTACAGAAACGGATTAGTATGTATAAAAAAATTAGCCGAGTGAGCTTTAGGGACAGAAGTTCCCGTTCTTCAAGCAGAACTGAAAATTTTATCAAACCTGCTATATGATCCCATATGGGCCATACTTGGCCGGAGATGACAGGCAGCAAATTTCCGGAGACATAGACATGGCACCAATTATTCTCAGTTAAGGGCTACACTTCAGTTATATAGCGATTAGTGCCTTCCAAAAGACGGGTAGCCCCAGAGCGGTCAGCCAAGTCTATCTGTTGAATTGACCCCACATTTCCGTTTTCAAATAAAAAGACACCGGATCGGCGCAGCTTACCCTTGAGTTCATTGTCCGCGCCCTTCATCTCAAAGTCAACCCGGGCATTGTCCAGGTAAATGGCCCCCACCCCGGCGTCTTTCAGAGAGATGAGCCGGTCGTTGCCCTGGTCGTCCCGGGTCCATACGCTGAGCTTTTCAAACACCGTATCGCTCTCGTCGATCCAGCCGTTCTTGTCGATGTCGTACTCACCCAATTCTCCAAATCCGTTGCCCGTGCCCGGGCCGAAAAGCTCGGACCCATTATTAATGATACCGTCACCGTTCAGGTCAAAACTCAAAAACCCGCTTCCCTTTGAAACAAAGGAGATTTGTTCCGTATCCCCGTCATTGTCCAGATCAAATTCAAACCGTGCATCGCTAAGCTGGGTGACGCTGCCGTCCAGGCTGATGGTCAAAGGGTCGATCAGCTCCTGCTGAAAGGTATGGGTAATGGTTTCCTGCTGTTCTTTGGATAAAAACTCCCGGTTCATGGCGATCTCCATGGCAAAGTCAATGGATCTGCCGTCCTGGGTGGTCACGGTGCCCGTAGAGGAAATTTCCAATTGTTCCGTCTCATGATGGATCCTGTTTGTGTTTATTGTGACCAGGGTTTCTGCGGGCTGGCCCTGGTCAGGCGACCAGGAGACAAAATCAGACCGATCCAGGGATTGGCCAAGACGGGTTGCACTCCCTATGAACCCGACCGGAACGGGGGTCCCGATTCTGAGGGATACATCTGTCATCTCAATGCCTGTGATCCCCCCCACAAGGCCTTTCACAAGGGTACCGGTTCCAAGCGGGGTTGATTCTAAATGCTCTAATTCCCCTCCATTTAATACCGAACCTCTCTTTAACACCGGGCCATTCCCTATTTGGCCTAAATTATCGCTTTCATTCTGTTGGACTTTAGCCGCAGATTTCCAGGATGGCCCTATTTTGTACCTATTTTGCGGATCCATGTCCGGCAGTTTATCCCGGGTCTTTTTTTGGTTGAATTCCCCAAGAGTTTCCCCTGCGGAATCCGTCACCGTTGACCGGGAAGACTGGAGGGCTGAATACTGAGACTCATATTCCCTTGTGGCCTGGACAGAAATATTGACCCGGTCAACCAGGATGGTGTTTTGGTCCGGGGCCGTACCTGAGGGGGACTGGGTTCGATCCTTGCGGACAACTTGTTCCTCGGTCCGGGTCTGTTCAAACTGGTCAGAATTTTGAGAAGCATGGCGGGACGAAAAATGGATAAGGCTGTCTGAAATTTTCATGAAACTCTCCTGAATATTTTTCCCTCAACTTTAGATTATATTTAGCAATCGGCAGGGAAACAAATACCTTTAGTTTTTTTTGGATGGAACCAGTTGAAATCTTTGTTAAATGAGTTTTCTTCTTTTTTTAAGGAGGGGGGCATATGCCAATAACTATGCAGATATCTCTTTGTGTGATGGGCGATGATGGTCGGGCGTACGTAACCATTCAATATCGTGACGATTTTATACAGAGCCCATGGTCCATTTTAGTCTTAGGTAAATGTTTTTGATCCCAAAAACAGCATTTTAAACAATTATGTGGATTTCCAACAATATGACAGGGCAGTCGATACCCGCAGTCATACCCAACGATAGAGACGCCTTGCCAACAATCGGCTTTTGGCTGTCGTGAAAGATTACTTGTCGGCAACCGGTCGTCCACGGCGGCTTCACCACCGTGGATCACCGTTCAGACTGTGTTGAACACGGCAATTAATTCCCAACAACAGTATCTGAGGACAACGCGATTTTCTGAAATTGTTTTGATATAATTTCCTGCTCCTGGTTGATGACATTGAAAATACCTGATATCCCTTCAGATATACCGGGTTCTTCGATGATTCCTGATTCCATCATTCCGCGAAGCGCGGCCTCCATAAATATCAGAATTAAACCGGGTGGTTTCAAATCTGTTGATTAAATCCATTATACCGGCTTGATTCTCATTCATATTTTAAACCGTGTCAGCCTTTTTTTGAAGTTGATGGTGCTTTCAATCATAGCTACTCATAGTATTCTTTCCAATATGACGTCAAGGCAAAAATGCTACTTATACAGTGTAGATAAAAAGTCATCATTTTTGTTACCAATATGTGATGAAAACTGAACATCAAAAGGCCCAGAAAAAACTGGGTGAAACCATACGGAACAAAAGAAAAGAGCACGGTTATTCGCAAGAATCGTTTGCCCACCAATGTGGTCTTCACCGAACCTATATGGGGGCGATTGAAAGGGGTGAGAGAAATATCTCGTTACAAAACATTCTGAAAATTTCTTATGCCCTTAATTTAAAAGCATGTGATTTATTTAAAACCGCTGACTTGTAGATGAAGAATTAATTCCTAAAAGATATTCCCAGGATTTCTTATTTGGTACAACATCAGAACGACGTCATTCTGATTTGAACTGATTTGTATCATAAGACAAAAAGCAATTTACCATAATAAACGGATTTTCTTCCTCTATCCAAACGGCATCCACAAACAGATAATCAGTGGCCGACATTGCAGTTGATTGCGGCTTTGCAGATCAAAACCATATGGGGCGGGTGTTTAAAAAACTGACCGGAATGACACCTCACCGGTTTGCCCAAAGCGTTTGAACGTGGACCAAATACACGGGGTGGAAAACGCAAGTCACTGTTCACTCTGAAAGCGGGAGAGTATACCTCAACGTTGCATAAAAATTTTATCACAAAAGATGAAATCACTTGACGATACAACAAAAGCTTTGAATTTAAAGACGCTTTCAAGACTTCATCATAAGTGGGTTCCGCCATTTCATCTTTTTTTACAAATTCTTACCCT
>JANQML010000158.1 GCA_028280105.1 Desulfobacula sp.
TCTCAGCCATGACAGCGTAGCCCAGACCTTCCTGCATGAGCGAAAACCCCGGACCGCTGGTTGCCGTCATGACTTTGTGCCCGGTCAAAGATGCGCCGATGATAGCACAAATGGAGGCAATCTCATCTTCCATCTGGATAAATTTACCACCGTTTTGGGGAAGACGGACAGACAGGTGCTCGGCAATCTCGGTGGAGGGGGTGATGGGGTAACCGGCAAAGAATTCGATCCCCGCATAAATCGCCCCTTCAACACAGGCTTCGTTGCCCTGGACAAATTTGATTTTATCGTTCATTGTCATCTTCCTTTATAATCTGTATGGCCAAATCCGGGCATCGAAGTTCGCACAGCATACATGCGATACAATCATCCGGCCTTGCTGCAACGGCTTTTCCATGCCGGTCGAGCTCCAATACATCCTTGGGACAAAAATGGACACATATGCCGCACCCCTTGCACCATTCCGTGTCAATCTGCTGGGTGATGGTCCGTTTCTTTTCACTGGTAGTCACTTAAAGATCTCCTTTGATCATTAAAATAAAAATTGTCTTCAGTAAAATGTGGTTTAAAAATGGTCTTTGCATGCCTGTCCGATCCTCCCTAAATTTTCACAGACATGAATGCCGTTCCGCTTAAATGCTGCTATCTTTGCCTCACCGGTACCGCTTGATCCGGATATGATGGCACCCGGCATGACCCATGCGCCGTCCCGGGGGAGCGGTTAATCCTGCAATAAATCCAACCACCGGTTTGGTCAGATTTTTTTTGATGTAGGCTGCCGCCTCTTCTTCGGCACTGCCACCGATTTCTCCCACCATGACAATGCCGCGGGTCTCATCATCGGCCTGGAAGGCGGCCAATACATCAATGAAACCGGTGCCGTTTACCGGATCCCCGCCAATGCCGATGCAGGTGGACTGACCCAGTCCCTGTTTGGTCAGCTGATCCACGACTTCGTAGGTCAGGGTGCCGGACCGGGAGACCACACCGATATGGCCCCGGGCGTGGATGTTTCCGGGCATGATCCCGATCTTGCATTCTTCCGGTGTGATGACACCCGGACAATTGGGACCGATTAAACGGCAGTCCTTATTTGAAAGAAAATGCCTGACCTTTACCATATCCAGAATGGGAATTCCTTCGGTAATGGCCACGATCATTTTGATTCCGGCATCAGCGGCTTCCATAACGGCATCGGCACAGAACGCAGGGGGGACAAAGACCATGGATGCATCCGCACCCGTGGCTTCAACCGCCTGCTCCACCGTGTTAAACACCGGTACATCATCCATTTTCCGGCCGCCTTTGCCAGGGGTCACCCCTGCCACGATCCGGGTGCCGTATGCCAGGCATTGTCTGGTATGAAACCGGCCTTCAGAGCCGGTAATTCCTTGGACAAGCACCTTTGTTCCGCTGTCAACGAAAATACTCATGCGGCAGCCTCAGTCTTGCCCACGGCCTTTGCAATCTTTTTTGCCGCATCATTCAGATCTGCGGCACTGATGATGTTCAGGCCGGCCCGGGCAAGGATCTGTTTGCCTTCTTCCTCATTGGTTCCTTCCATGCGAACCACCACAGGGAGGGTGATACCTGTCTTTCTGGCCGCTTCAACAACACCTGCGGCAAAGACATCACACCTGAGAATGCCGCCGAATATATTGATCAGAACAGCCTTAACTCTTTTATTCGACAGAATAATTTTGAATGCATTTTCCACCTGCTCGGCAGATGCACCGCCTCCCACATCCATGAAATTGGCCGGTGATGCACCGGCCTGCTTGATGATATCCATGGTGGCCATGGCCAGCCCGGCACCATTGACGATATTGCCCACATTACCGGTCGGGTCAACGGCATTCAGGTTGATATAATTCAGATTGTGCTTTGAGGCTTCCACTTCAAGCGCCTCTTCTTCGTCCGTGTCCCGCAGTGCCATGATATCATTGTGCCGGAACAATGCATTGGCGTCAAAGTCGATTTTTGCATCCAGTGCCATCACCCGGTTGTCAGCAGTTATGATCAGCGGATTTATTTCAATCAAAGTGCAGTCTTTGGCAACAAACAGCCTGTACAGGTTCTTAATCAGCTTGAAAAAGGATGGAACCGCAGCGTTGGAGATGCCCAGGCCATAGGAAAGTTTGCGAAGGTGATAAGATTGGATTCCCGCCTGGGGCGTCACAAAGACCTTGATGATTCTTTCCGGAGTCTTTTCCGCCGTTTCTTCGATATCCATTCCCCCGTCTCTGCTTGCCATGATGAGAATCGATGCGGTTTTTCTGTCGAGCAGCAGGCTGATGTACATCTCTTTTGCAATGGTTTGACCGGCTTCAATCAAGACTTTTTTCACAACCCTGCCTCCTGGGCCGGTCTGATGCGTGACCAGGGTCATGCCCTGCATCAACTCCGCAATCACCCGGACTTCGGCAATACTGCGGGCCAGTTTGACCCCGCCCCCTTTGCCCCTTCCTCCGGCGTGGATCTGAGCCTTAACCGCCACCGGAAACCTCCCCAGTGCCCGGGCGATACGGCATGCCTGGTCTGAACGAAACGAAACTTCACCGTCAGGTACCGGGATATCAAATTCCCTGAACAGTTGTTTGGCCTGGTACTCATGTATTTTCATCTGGTTTTCCTCTGTTGGGACGTGTCACGTTACCTATTCTTGACCGTAATGGTACAGTTAGCGTTCAGTTAGGAATTAGTAGCATAGCAAACTTTATGCCATGATCCGACAGTTAGAAAAACCTTTAGTTTCAAATAATTGGCTATGGAAGGGAAGTTGATGAAATAAGCCATTTTGCCCGATGAAATAGGGGCAGGCCTTTCAAGCCGCCTGTTGACTGCCACCTTGGCGGTGTTTGAGCTTTTCATCAAGTTTGAGCATATCATCAATGTTTTGGACCGGGACGGACCTAGACGATTTTTTATCCGGTCTTTTGTTCTCTCGCCCACAGAAATTAAGACCGATAGGATGGTGCTGAGCAGAGGATTCAGTATTGACAAGAGGGTGACTTTTCTTTGATTCATCTTAGATGTTTTCACCTGCTTTTGAGCCTATATATCTCTCTAAATCAATTATACCTCATCCAAAAAGACCTTTAACAGTATTTTAACATGTTTGTACAATATTTTTTTTTCATGGGAGGGTATGAATGTGGTTCATGATTTAAAAAGAGCCGTCAGTCCGGTTGAGCCGGTCTGCTTATTTAACCTCAACGTTGCATACACGCTTTTTGCAACGATGAGGTTAAGTGGACAATGTATGTTGGGGAAAGCGAAATCAAATCTTTTTTCCCAGGCTTGTCCCCGTCGACCGCAGATCTTTACAGGCCTGAATAATCCGGTCCGCCATACTGCGTTCCGCTTTTTTCCCCCAGGACCTGGGATCATAGACCTTTTTATTTCCCACTTCCCCTTCGATTTTAAGAATACCGTCATAGTTTTTCATCACATGATCGGCGACCGGGCGGGAAAAGGCATACTGGGTGTCGGTATCGATATTCATCTTTACCACCCCGTATTCAAGGGTTTCATGGATTTTATCCAGTTCGGACCCGGATCCGCCGTGGAAAACCAGGTTCAGGAAATGATCCGGGCCCAGTTCTTTTTGAACCGCTTTTTGTCCAGAATCAAGAATGGCAGGTTTCAGTTTGACATTGCCCGGTTTGTACACCCCGTGCACATTGCCGAAGGTGGCTGCCAGCATAAACCGCCCCATGGATCCGATTTCCCTGGCCGCCCTCACCATATCTTCGGGGGTGGTGTAGAGTTTTTCAGAGGCCACGCCGGATGTATCGTGGCCATCTTCTTCGCCGCCCACGACGCCGGTCTCTATCTCCAGGATGATCTCATTTTCAACACAGCGGGCCATAATCTGTTTGGATTGTTCAATATTTTCATCCATGGGCAGGGAAGACCCGTCGAACATATGGGAGTTGAACAGGTTGGGTTGGCCGTTGGCCCGGCGTTTTTTCGTCTCTTCAATCAACGGCATCAGAAAATCATCCACATGTTCGGGGTGACAATGGTCGGTATGGAGTGCGATGTTGATATCATAGTGTTCGGCCATGATATGTGTATAAACGGCAAGGGCGATCGCTCCCCGAACCATGGAATTTACCCCCAGGCCCGACGCAAACTGGGCACCGCCGGTGGAAACCTGGATGATACCGTCTGAATCGGCTTCTTTAAATGCCAGCAGGGCCGCATTGATGGTCTGACTGGATGATATGTTGATTGCCGGATAGGCAAATTTGTTTCGGCCGGCATGATCCAGCATCCGGCAGTATTGTGCATAATTGACAACAGGCATACAATCCCTCCGTTTTTGTTTAAATTATTTTATCTGTTATATGGATTTGCTTAACGGTGTCATAACATGTCCCGTGGTCTGATTAATAAAATGAGCCGGCCTTTAAAAAACAAGCCTTTTGAGCGGATTGCCCGGGGTTAACGAAATTAACGAAAACTGTCCATATGGAGGATCAGATCAAGCATCCGATTGGAATATCCCCATTCATTATCATACCAGCTCATCACCTTGACGGTTTTTTCCAATACTTTTGTGGACTGCCCGTCAACAATGGATGAATGTGCATCCCCTTGAAAATCTATGGAAACCAGAGGCAGATCGGTATATCCAAGATACCTGTCCGCCGCTTTTTTAAGGGCCTCATTGACTTCGGTAACACTGGTGGGCCGCTCAACTTCCATGACAGCATCCACCAGGGAAACATTGGGTGTGGGGACCCGTACGGCCAGTCCGTCAAACTTGCCTTCAAGCTCGGGAATGACAAGGGATACGGCAGAGGCGGCACCGGTCTTTGTGGGGATCATTGAAAGGCCTGCGGCCCTGGCCCGTCTGAGGTCGGAGTGGGGGGCATCCAATAATCGTTGATCTCCGGTATAGGCATGAACCGTTGTCATCAAACCCCGTTTGATACCGAAATTATCCAGAATAACTTTGGCAAAAGGCGCCAGGCAGTTGGTCGTACAAGAGGCATTGGAGACAATATCGTGTTTGGTGGGATCATAGTCGTGATTATTGACCCCCATGACAAATGTTTTGATATCCCCTTTTGCAGGTGCTGAAATCACCACTTTTTTGGCACCTGCTTTCAGATGTGCTTCAGCCGTTTCTTTATCCCTGAATAACCCGGTGCACTCTGCCACATAATCCACGCCCAATTTTTCCCAGGGCAAATCGGCAGGGTCTCTGTGACGGGTCACTATGATATGCTTGTCGTTGACCACAATGCCGTCGTCCGTGGCAGATATATCTTTGCCGAACCGGCCCATGACGGAGTCATATTTGAGCAGGTGGGCCAGGGTGGCATTGTCCGTTAAATCGTTGATTGCGGCAATTTCAATGTTTTCAAATGTGTGATCCAAAGCCGCTGCCCTTAAGATTGATCTTCCAATTCTTCCAAATCCGTTTATACCTAATTTAATGGACATCTTTTTTCCTTTTTTTAAGGTTGTTGACGGTTGTGTTTATTTATGGATAATCGTGCATATATATATCATAATTGCAATCATCGACTCAATTCATTTTGCAGCCGGGTTCAGGCCAGACAAAAAATATAAAACTTAAAATAGTCAGATAGTTGTATAAAGGAAATGGTTTTCAGACCGGTTTTAAGATATGAAACAGGCGTTCGCCAAAAGCGGAAAATGAAGGCCATATTTCCCTCAACCTATTCTTAAACTTGACAAAACTGAAAGCCCTGCCTAATTTCTGATTAAACATTTTTCCGTCAAACCGAATAAAGGAGTCTCTGTATGTATCGATATAAAAAGCTTATGATCGTATTAAGTATTGACGAATCCGACGCACCGCTGATCAAATACGCCGGCCTTGTTTCACGTATGGCCAAATCCAATGAAATCTGTTTTATTCATGTTTCCAGGAGTTTTGATATTCCGGAAGAGATAAAAAAGGTCTACCCCGAGATTTCGTTTCCCGTTGACGAGGCGGCACGAAAACAGATGAAAGAGAGTGTGGAAAAACATTTTAACGGATATGACAAGTCGATACTAAAGTACGAGGCGGTTGAGGGGCCTGAACTGAAAAACCTGGTCACTTATGCCAAAGACTATGATGCGGATTTGATGATCGTGGGCCATTGCATGAACATGACGGCATCCTGCAGTTTTCTATCGGAAAGGCTGGCAAGAAAAGCCCCTTGTTCCGTTCTGATGATTCCGCCGATTGTCCGTCCGAAACTGAGGCGGCTTGTTGTTGCAACCGATTTTTCAGACAACGCCCTTAATGCCCTGGATGTCGGCAGTGCGTTCGGCAAAGCGGCTGAGATAGATTCGATTGATGTTATAAACACCTACAGGGTGCCGGAGGGATACTATAAAACCGGGAAAACCCATGAAGAGTTTGCCGCGGTCATGCGTAAAAATGCCGAGGAAAGATTAGAAAAAATGACTTCATCCGTAGATTTACAAGGCTTGAAGGTCAATCCGAAATTCCGGTTGAAGAACGATGTGGTTAAGGGAATTCAGGAATTCGCAGATGAATTGGATGCCGACTTGATTGTTGTGGGTGCAAGGGGGCGCAGCGGTGAGATCGCAGCCATTCTGCTCGGCAGTGTTACCGAAGGGTTAATCCGGAACCTGACCCGGCCTTTGATTGCCGTTAAGAAAAAAGGAGACGGATTGAACATTATAGATGCCCTCTATTCTGAATAATCAATTTGTTTGATGAATCTGACGGATTTTAATAAGAGATGAATACCGTATAATTAACAAAACGAATATTATAGCAAATGACAAAAATATGTTCCGAAAAAAAGATCTTGATAATGTCAAGCTCTCTGAAAGGGCCGACAGTCTTGGCGTCATTTGCTGTTCAACCCCTATCATCAGAAACTGAATCGGAACGTTATTTTGACAACCATTATAGGAAGATAGATATTTATGGACGATTTAAATAATTCCAAAGAACCATTGATCCAGGGGCTTCGTACGGTCATCCGATTTTCCGTGCGGGTCCTGGCCGTGATTATGACCGCTGTTATAATTTGGGGCGTGGTTGATGTCGGCTGGGTGTTGTATAAGAAATTGTTAACCCCGCCCCTTTTTATGCTGACCATGAGCGATATACTGGCCACGTTCGGGGCCTTTATGGCCGTATTGATCGCCATTGAAATTTTTGTCAATATCTGTATCTATTTGCGTGAAGATGTCATCCATGTTCAGATTGTTATGGCAACCGCACTTATGGCGATTGCCAGAAAAATTATTATCCTGGACTTCACCACAACCAGCTCGGATTACGTTTGGGCAATGGCTGCGGTTGTTCTTGCAATGAGTATCGGATACTTTTTGGTACTCAAATCTGCGGGTACTAAAAATAAGTTTTATCATCACCTCTTTACAAGGGATAAAAAACAGCAGGGAAAAGTGTCATAAATTTGAGCGCATCTGATTGTTTTTAATAATCGGGCAGAGGAAAGAGAGAGTCAAAAGACAGGTCCCCCGGCATATCCCGTGTTCTGTTTGTAAGAACGATATGCCGGGAATGGTTTACAGGTGCTATTCCGCTTCTGATTCTTTTACAAACCGTGCCAGAAATTCAGAATCTTTCGGGCTTAAATCAAATTTGAAAGATGTTTCATCAACTAATTTGTTAAGGTTAATGTCCGGATTTTCCTTTCTCATTTCAGAGATGTGCTTGACTGCATTTCTCAGTTTTTCACCTTGTGGCTGTAATGACATGTCTGTCTCCTTATTAATGGTAAAATTAATTTTAGCAAGTTATAAATTTGGCCTTGTGCCGGTCTGTTTTAAATCTTCTAAGTAACAAATTGCCTCTTTATTGACTGCGACCAACCATGGTTATGTCGTGTGCTAGTAAAAAAACCTCTTATACATTGCTGTTAGCCGTAAAATTAGGTCTTGAAAATCCATTGTCAATAAAAATCGTACACCTCAACGTTGCATAAAAATTTTATCATAAAAGATGAAATTACTTGACGATACAACAAAAGCTTTGAATTTAAAGACGCTTTCAAGACTTCATCATAAGTGGGTTCCGCCATTTCATCTTTTTTTACAAATTCTTACCCT
>JANQML010000181.1 GCA_028280105.1 Desulfobacula sp.
CGTGAAGGTTCCAGCTTCAAGGCGCCAAGGTTGCCGCTGTAGTACTCTACCGCAAAACCTTGGGAACGAAGAAGATGGGAGCTTCACGCTTTTCCCGAAAGGTAAGAATTTGTAAAAAAAGATGAAATGGCGGAACCCACTTATGATAAAGTCTTAAAAGCGTCTTTAAATTCAAAGCTTTTGTATCATCAACTGATTTCATCTTTTATGATAAAATTTTTATGCAACATTGAGGTTGACTTAAACTTAAACGTAAATTTCTGCTCACAATCAGATGCAGCACCGGTGTGGGCCCACATTGAATTCTAAATTGCATCTGGAAAGGAGTGAAAAATGGCAGAAGGTGTTATCAAACTGAACAGACGGAAAAAGAGAACTACCTTTTTAGATAAAGTCAAAGAGATCCTGCCCAAAGGGGGGAACTTAAACGCCTGCCTGACCTGCGGTGCCTGTGCATCCGGATGTCCGGCAACCGGGCTGAACAACATGGATCCGCGAAAATTTTTGCGAATGGCAGCCCTGGGCATGGACGAGGAGATCATCGCATCGGACTGGCCGTGGATGTGCACCATGTGCATGCGGTGTGTCTACGTTTGTCCCATGGAGATCGACATTCCCCAGTTGATATTCAACGCCAGGGGGTTGAGACCCAGGGAAGAGCGGCCCAAAGGGATCCTTGCCTCCTGCGACATGGCATTGAGGAATGAAAGCACCTCTGCCATGGGCACCACGCCTGAAGATTTTGAGTTTGTTGTGGAAGACGTTCTGGAAGAGTATCGTGAGGCCCAGCCCGAGTTTAAAGAGATGCAGGCCCCCATCGACAAAATGGAAGCCGAGTTCTTCATCAATCAGAATTCAAGAGAACCGGTGACCGAACCGGATGAGATGGTCCCTTTATGGAAGATACTTCACCTGGCAGGAGTGGACTGGACATACGGCAGCAAAGGCTGGGCCGGTGAAAACTATTGCATGTTTCTTGCCGACAATGAATCCTGGAAAGCCATTACCTCGCAGACCGTGGGACAGGCGAACAAGCTCAAATCAAAAACATTTTTAAATACCGAATGAGGTCACGTGACATTCTCAGTCCGGGCCGGACTGAAAAAATTCAACCTTGACCACACCTTTGAAGTAAAAAACATCTATGAGTACTATGCCAAATGGATTCGTGAAGGCAGATTAAAGGTCAATTCCGACTGGAATAAAGACTTAAAAATTAAATTTACCGTACAGGACCCCTGCCAAATCGTTCGAAAGAGTTATGGAGACCCCATTGCCGACGATTTGCGCTTTGTTGTGAAATCCGTGGTGGGTGAAGAGAATTTTGTTGATATGCAGCCCAACAGATCCAATAATTATTGTTGCGGCGGCGGGGGCGGCTTCCTCCAGTCCGGATTCAAGGAAGACCGGCTTCAATACGGAAAAATTAAAGATTCACAGATCAAGGCCACCGGAGCAGACTACTGCATTACCGGCTGTCATAACTGCCATGCCCAGATACACGAACTGAGCGAACATTACGGCGGCCATTATCCGGTTGTACACCTATGGACCCTGATCTGTCTGTCTTTAGGTATTTTAGGTCCCAATGAGAGAGAGTACCTGGGGGATGATTTAAAAGAGGTCAATGTCTTTCACCCGGAAACGGCTCTATAGACCGGTTGGTAATCCTGAAAAAAACAAACCGGCCGGAGAAGAACGTTTCCTTCCGGCCGGTTTATCCGAACCTCTTTTTATCTGGACGCTCCGGGCATTAAAAAGTCGGAAAGCCTTTTTTTTTCGGTCAGATACGCACCCAGAACCTTTTGTACGCTGCCGGTGATAAACGGAACCGGTACGATACCGTATTTTTCAATGGTCCGGGTTTCCTGTTTCGTCACAGCACCGCAAATCAGCACATCCACCTGATCATTTTCAAGCATGGCAAGGCCCCGCAGGGGATGATTGAACTCAAATTCGTTAAACGATTGATCCACAATCCTCGATTCCCGGACCTCTGCGATGAGGATTGTTTTTGCCGAATCCAACACCGGAGAGATCCGGTTTCCCCATACGGTGACGGCTAATTTCATCTTCGTTCCCTGTTTACCTGACCTTGGATTTACCAGTGGCCCTCTTTATTCGAACTTTGGGCATAACAAAATTGGCCTGTTCTAAATCTTTCCACGGCATCCATGATGGTTCCGCTCTGGTCGTTGACAACTTTGATCCCGCTTGCGGAAAGCGTTTTAAATGCATTGGGTCCGCAAAACCCGGTCAAAAGGACCCGGGCACCGGAATCACTGATCATGGCTGCCGCCTGAATCCCCGCGCCTTTAAACGCATCTTTATTTTTTTGGTTATCAAACACTTTAAAATCAAGGGTTTCCGGATCGACAACAAGAATGTAGCCGGCCCGTCCGAACCGGGAGTCTATTTTTGAATCAAGGGTTTCTCCCTGGGAGGTAATTGCTATCTTCATGACACGATTTCCCTTTTTTACAGGCTTTAATGGCCCCCGCCACAGACCTGGTCATTTCGAATTTCCGTCAGTTTGCCGGCAATCAGATCTTCAACCACCGGTTTGATATCTGAACGCTGATCATCATGGTAGACAAGAATCCCCGCCTGCCGGAATCCCATCAGGGGTCGCATGCCGATTCCACCGACAACCAGGGCGTTCACCCGGTTTTCCGACAGCAGGTTCACAGGCACCATGCACCCGCCCTGGACATGTTCCTTATTTTTTAAAATAGATACATCGTTGATCCGCCCGTCTTCGACATCAATCAAGGTAAACACGTCACAATGGCCGAAATGACCGGCCCTTGTTCCGTTCATTCCCCCCTCTCCATTTGACGGGACTGCAATTCTGCCGTTTTCAATCATCTGTTATCTCCTATTATCGTATTGGTTTTAAGTTCAGTCATATTCAGCAGGCCCAAGGCCTGGATCTTATTCCAGACCTGCTTCACCTGCCGGCATGCCATTGAGTCGGAATCATATTCAAAAATTGTTTTCTTTTGAACCATGGCCCGTGTAAACAACGGATCAAAGGGTATTCTTCCCACATCTGTCACACCTGCCCTGCGGGCAATATTCTCAATCTCTTCGGTTTGCCCGGGATTTAAATCAAATTTGTTGATACAGACCATGGCCGGGACATTAAAATGGCGGGTCAGTTCCACCACCCGCTTGAGATCGTGGATACCGGATACTGTGGGTTCGGCAACGATGAGAACGGCGTCTGCCCGGCCCAGGCTTGCCGTCACCGGGCAGCCGATTCCCGGCGGGCCGTCTGTGAGAATCAGATCATGCTCGTTCTGGATGGCCAGTTTTTTTGCCTCCTGCCGGACCAGAGAGACCAGTTTACCCGAATTTTCCCGGGCAATTCCCAACCGTGCATGGACCATGGGCCCCAATCGGGTTTTGGACAGATACCATTGTCCACACACGGTTTTGGGAAAATCCACGGCCTGCTCCGGGCAGAGATCCACACAAACCCCGCACCCTTCACATGCCACAGAATCAATGGTGAAATTTTCACGGATGGCATCAAACCGGCAAAGATCGATGCATCTTCCGCATTGAGAACATTTTTCCGGATCAATGATCGCCTCGTTTCCGCTTTCAAAATCGTGAATCATTGTATCTTCGGGATTTAAAATCAGATGGAGATCGGATGCATCCACATCTGCATCACACAGGACCATATTTTCTGCAAAAGAGGCGAACGCAGAAACAAGGCTGGTTTTACCGGTTCCCCCTTTGCCGCTCAAGATCACCAACTCCTTCATGATGCCACCTGCCGTTCTTTTATCAGCCTGGTGATTTCCGTGAATAATGCATAAAATTTTTTATCGTATCCGGGAACGGCATGAACGATCATCTGCCCCCTGGAATACGCTTTGGCAATTTCACGGTCAAACGGTATTTCCATCAGTATGGGAATCTGTTCCTGTTCAGCATATATGTTGACATCGTTGTTGCCGATTCCAGCCCGGTTGATGACCAATCCGTACGGGATATCAAGGATTTTTACCGTTTCCACCGCCAGGGTCAGGTCATAGAGTCCAAAAGGTGTCGGCTCGGTGACGAGCAGAATAAAATCCGAACGATTCACGGCAGCGATAACCGGGCATGAGGTCCCCGGCGGTGCATCAATGATGGTGACCTGTTCCGGATCCGTATGCTCCCTGACCGCCTTAATTACCGGCGGTACCATCACCTGGCCCACTTCCAGCCGGCCCTGGGCAAAATCGACATGACCCGCCCGGCCGGATTGGATTTTCCCCAGAATCTTCCATTTTTCCCGGACCGCCTTTTCCGGGCAGACCTCAAAACACCCGCCGCAGGAATGGCACAGATTATCAAATACCAGCACATCCTTTTTTAAAACAGCCAAAGCACCATACCGGCAGATCTCCATACATTTCCTGCAAAACGTGCAATTTTCCACATCGATTTGAGGTACGGCCGTACGAACAGGTGCGGCCGTCTGCAGCTCAGGGGTTAAGAAGAGATGGGCATTGGGTGCCTCGACATCACAGTCAAGCAATTGAACCGGTTCCTTTACGGACCAGGCAAGGTTGGTTGCAACCGTGGTTTTTCCGGTTCCCCCCTTGCCGCTGGCAACAGAAATAATCACAGGTCTGTTTCTCCTGAATGATCGGCGGTATAAGACAGGCTTAAAATATGGTCGACATGCTCAAACAGGCGCCCCAGATCGGTTTCATCCGGGATTTTGGAAAACTGCATCAACACACCGAGGCCCTCATAGTATGCATGGAAATCTTCCGGGGACCGGTCGCTGATCACCGCGCAGTTCACCATTGAGTTCTCTTTTATGACCTGTTCGATCAATTGCCTGGCCGTCATATCCGACAGGGTCTCGTTGATAATCATCAGGTCCATGGGATCCTGCAGCAGCAGGGAAAGTGCACCTGCACCGGATGTCACCCGGCAGATCTTTTTGTTCCGGGTTTTCATCGCCGACTCTATTTGTGAATAAATGTCTTTTTCCGAACTGACAACAACTGTGGACATCATAATTTTTTCTCTTTCTATTTGGGTCAGAGTCTGCGTAACCTGTTTATTGGCTGCAGGCAATACACCAGACGGCATTGTCGCTTATATCCGGCTTATGCCGAATGTTTTGCAAGCCACATGCCATGATTAAAACCGGAATATGAGACAAAAAAAATCTTTTTAAATCAGATTGTTACATTAAGACAGGAATCTGATGCCTTCCCTCGGCCCGGTAAAAGTCGCGTTTATGCCACCCATTGCGTTGCACCAGGACGCACCGGTCCATAAAAAATTAAACGATCCGCTCTTTTCAGACCCAATGAATTAACTACTTATGATACGCGGGAAAAGATCTTGTTCTGACCGGCTCAAAAAATGACTTTCAAGTTCTGTATTCTAATTCCCGTTCGAATGGATTCCCTCATCATTTTTACCGGTTTGAAGCGCTCTGTATTTGGCTTCGGCAATTGTCCAGTCCTCAGGTTCATCCATGTCCTGGACCATTGTTCTGGGAAGGATAACAGGCAAAGAGTTCTTTGTATAAATACGTTTGTTTTGTAAAAACGGTTCAACCGCCAGCCAGTAGAACTGCCCGGCGTCATGAAACGCCTTGGGCAGATCCTGGGAGCGTACCGATTCATTTTCCGGCCAGAACATTTCAAGCCGTCCACTCCTGTTTATTTTCAGCCCCCTGAAAATGGGAAACTCAAATTCGGTAACGGAAAAAACCGATTCCGCTTTTTTTTCCGTCAATAATCTGAAACCGTCCCGAATATATTGCGGAGAAAGGAGCGGTGCCGTTGCATAAATACAGCAGATGTAATCCACGGGAATATTCTCTTTTCCCAAATGGGTCAGGCAATGGTCAATGACCGGAGCGGTGGGTGTCTGGTTACCCGACAGTTCCACCGGTCTCAAAAACGGAATCTCTGCACCAAACTGCCGTGCAACATTCGCTATCTCTTCCGAATCCGTGGACACAATAATCCGGTCGAATAATCCGGATTCCCGGGCCGCTTTTATTGAATAAGAAATAATGGGCCGGCCTGAAAACAATTTAATATTTTTATTGGGGATCCGTTTGCTACCGCCCCTGGCAGGGATTACCGCCACTCGATTCATCTGTCTCATCTTTCTTTCTCATCTTTCGTTTGCCATCCGATGGTATCGCATTTGGAAGTCTTTTTCCTTTATCATCATTGCAGAATTGATCTATAATCAATTCCCATAGATCATTGGTATTAAACAGCTTTTTAAAGTATTTAGCTGAAACAGCTTTATATTCTTCTTAACATTGTCAACACATAATTTCAAACAGGTGCCACCGTTGCAAACGTGCAGAGGACTAACCCTGGCCCGAAAATGACAAAAACCCATCCACATAAAAAACTAAGTGCGGGCCTTGACTATAAAAGTGGTGGCGTCCCCAAAGGTACTCTTGATTTACCCCATTTCTAAATTGGAACTTATCTCAAGTACTTAAAATGTCCTTTGTATTAAGTCTTGTTCTATTTTTAATTTTGCGATATAGCTGGCCCTTATTAAGTATGATTTTCAGGTGCCAGACGGCTTAATAGGGAAGTCCGGTGAAAAACCGGCATGCCCCCAGGCACTGTGAAGAGTGAGACTGTATTCAAACCACTGTCAATTTGAAACTGCGTTTGATTCAACAAACGTCACCAACGATTTCATTGATGGGAAGGAGAATGCAATCGTTAGAACTCCAAGTCAGGAAACCTATCTGAAAACATGTTGATGTTTCATTATTCACTGGGTGTGGGGTAATGGGGCAGGTTAGGAAACCTTCTCCTCGGTAGGTTCAAATTTTTCCTTTCCTCTCATCACCTCCCCCGTAACTTGTGGAAAGGATTCAAAATGGCCGTGAACTATTCTAACAGGGTGTCTCTAATGCTACTGGCAATTGTGCTATTTGCACTGGCATTAGGGGGTGAACGCTCTCAAGCTGAAGAAAATACCGCTTCAAAAAAAATGTCCGTCAAAGTTATTGATCAGTGGGATCGTACGGTAGAGGTCGCCAAACCGGTGGAACGGGTTGTAGTAATGGAGTGGGAAGGACTGATTTCGAAATCAATGCGCCTTTTCGGTATTGATGAACGTATCGTCGGGGTAGACGATTACGCGGCAAAACAGACGTTTCGTCGTCATCTGGTACCGGCAATCGGAAAGGCTACCGATATCGGATCGGCCTGGAGCGGTATCAACTATGAACAACTGGCAGCCCTCAATCCTGACGTCGTCTTTCTTGAATCGTGGCAAGATACTGAAGAAAACCGGGCGATGCATGCCACGGAAGTACAGAGAATCGAAGACCTTGGTATACCGGTGGTAGTGCTCGTCTCTCCGTCTAACTTTCCGAAACCGAATCTGGATAATGCCTGGGAACACATAAGAATTGTCGGAGATGTCTTCGGGTATAAGGAGGAGGCCAAGGTTCTGGTGTCGGCGATAGAAGAGCGGGTGCAGCTCGTACGAGAACGTACAAAAGACATCCCCCCAAAAGAAAGGGCCAATGCCATACTCTTTGCAACGGCAAAATATGTCATGGGGGTCAATAGTGTACAGTCTTACATGCTATCGGAGATTATTAATGCAAACAATCTGGCAGGACGAGGAACCTTTATCCCCATCTCTGAAGAACAATTACTTAAACTCGATCCGGATGCGCTTATTGTGCTCGGCCATGATGGATGGTTAGACCCAAAACTTATCTACGCGGGTGAACAGGCCGGATTGAATTGGGGAAATCTGAAGGACTTGCGGGCGATCTCGGAACGTCGAGTCGTTAGTCTCGGCTATGAGGAGTGGCGTGCAACGATCGAAAACGCTGTTGGACTGCTGAAAATGGCTGCGGCGGTGTATCCGGAACGGTTTCAGGACATTGATATAGATAAGGAGGAACTCAGGTTTTACCAGGAAGTCTATGGTATGAGTTTGAAAGAGGCGAAGGAGGCACGACAACGCCAATTGTGGATCAGTGAAAAAGGGTTCGATGAGTGAAAGGGATTCTCAAAATGCGATGGAAAGCAACCATACTCTTGATAAGTGCGATAACACTCATCCTAGTTATTCTCACCGCAATCTCATTGGGAGCGTATTCGATTCCTCTTGAATCGGTGGTTCAGGCCCTTCTTGGCAAGGTCGGCCTGGCCACACCGGTCGACGGTATCCATAAAACTATCATATTTGAGATCCGCCTGCCTCGAATCCTTCTGGCGGTGGCCGTTGGCGCAGCACTCTCCACCAGCGGTGCCGTATATCAGGGAATTTTTCGAAATCCCTTGGTTGAACCCTATATACTTGGCGTTTCATCCGGGGCAGCTTTCGGAGCTGGGCTTGCGGTCATGTTTGATTTCCCGCTGTCGGTCCAGGCATTGGCGTTTCTTTTTGCGCTGGTCGCGGTTTTTCTGACCTATCGGATCGGACGTATTCGTGGACGTATGCCTACTGTTACAATCGTACTGGCTGGAGTTATCATCGGTTCACTCTTCTCCGCACTATTTGCTATCTTCCAGTATATCGGCTCCACGGAACAACTCCGACGGCTGGTCTTCTGGATACTGGGGGGATTGCACCGCGCAACACTGGCGGAAATACGCCTGATCGGGCCATTGGTCATGATAGGTGTCCTGCTCATCTGGTATCATGCCTGGAACCTGAACGTACTTACACTTGGTGATGACGAAGCACGGGCCTTGGGCATACCGGTTGAGCGAACTCGTCGTCTATTGATCGTGATCGCAACTGGTATAACCGCGTTGGTTGTGTCCATTTCAGGTATCATTTCATGGGTAGGATTGATGATACCTCACGCTGCACGACTCATACTCGGACCCGATCACCGTTTTGTAATACCCATGTCGGCAATTCTTGGTGCTATCTTCGTTATAATCTGTGATACTCTCGCCCGAACACTGAGTACAGGGGAGATACCAATAGCGATAATCACCTCAATTCTCGGCGCACCATACCTCATATACTTACTGCGTACACGCCTGGGCCAAGGAATGGGAGGGTAGTGATGCTTTCGGTAGAGAATCTTTCGTACTCGTTTCCGGGGGTACCGGTCTTGAACAAAGTTGACTTTTCCGTACCGGCACAAAGATTAGTTGCTCTCTTCGGTCCCAACGGAACAGGTAAAACAACCCTATATCGATGTATTCTTCGAATCCTTGACCCGGGGCCAGGCAGCCGTATCAAAGTCAACGGACAAGATACGGCAACGATGTCGGCCCAGGATCTGGCGCGTCGCGTGGCGTACATTCCACAGGAGCACAAAACGCCATTCCCTTTTCCGGTACAGGAAATGGTTCTCATGGGACGTACACCTCACCTCGGTGGTGTGTTTGGCCCAACCAAAACGGATAGAGATCGAGCAACACAGGCGTTGGAGCAGATCGGCATAGCACACCTTTCGCAGCGCAGTTATGCTACGTTGAGTGGTGGCCAACGTCAACTCGTACTTCTCGCCCGCGCACTTGCCCAGGACTCGGAGTTATTCCTGCTTGACGAGCCAACGGCAAGTCTCGATTTTGGGAATCAGCTACTGCTATGGCGTACGGTCCGGCAGTTGACACGTGAAGGGCGAACGGCGCTCATCTGTACGCACGATCCCAACCATGTCCTCTGGTTCTGTGATGAGGTTCTTGTACTGGGAAGAAAGGGTATGATAGAAGCGGCGGGTGAACCTCACCACGTTATAACAGATCAACTTATCGAACACCTTTATGGTCCAGTTTGCAGTGTTGCAGTCGTGCGAGATCGTCTCGTAGCTCTTCCCAACAATGGGGAAGCAGGTGTTGAATAGTCCGCACTATAACGTTTCATATTATCATGTTATTTGGTAAACCTAGCAAGAATGTGGTAACTCCTGAGTAGGCTCATTGCGTTTCTATAATGGGTGTTTTTGCTATGGGACATGGATAATAAGTTATGTTAACCTCATCGTTGCAAAAAGCGTGAAGGTTCCAGCTTCAAGGCGCCAAGGTTGCCGCTGTAGTACTCTACCGCAAAACCTTGGGAACGAAGAAGA
>JANQML010000190.1 GCA_028280105.1 Desulfobacula sp.
TTAGGCAGCGAGTGGAAATAATCTTTACATATTGCGCCGAATTTTTATTCGTATTCAAGGCGGGAAAAGGCGCGCATAACGAGCTATGTAAGCCTTTTCCCAACGAAGAATACGAATAAAAAGACAAGTAAGATGGATAGATTATTTTTACTCGATGCCTTAACTGCAAGCCCTGCCTCAATTGCCTGTTAAACTTCTATAAAAACACATTCAGCGGTATTTTATAATCCAGAATCGATTTAGCAACCTTGCAGCATTTTAATATTGCTTGTCCGCGTATTCCACCCATCCGCCGGTCTTAACAAGGGCTTTGTCAAATTCGGATATTTTAAAACCGATGGACTCTGTCCGGTTGTCCGCAGTGACGGTCAATTGACTTTTATCCACATCCACTTCAATCCGGGTTCTTTTTCCGGCAAAGGTGTCAAAAAGCCGGTCAACGGTATCTGTCGGTAACTCAATGGCCAGCATGCCGCAGTTATACATGTTCTGCCTGAAAATCCGGGCAAAACTGGGAGCGATGACCACATTGATGTTATTGACTTCAAGCGCCCAGGGTGCGTGCTCCCGGGAAGATCCGCACCCGAAGTTATCACGGGTAACGATAACGGCATTGCCTGAAATATCAGACCCCGGATCAAACCCGTCCATTTTCAAATCTTCCAGCAGGTGCGGTTTCATGGCTGTCTTTTCAATTTCCGTTAGATATTTGGCCGGAATAATCTCGTCGGTATTGATATCTGATCGATCCAGAAACAATACGTTGCCTTTAAAGGTTTTCATATTCTCTTTCTCCTTGCCTTACAAAAGGTCAGGGGTGCAAAGTTCACCGGCTATGGCTGTGGCTGCCGCACTGGCAGGGCTCATCAGATGAACCATTCCGCCTTTTCCCATCCGGCCGTTAAAATTACGATTGGTTGTTGCCGCCGCCACTTCTCCATCTGCCAATACACCGTTGCTCATGCCCAGGCAGGCACCGCAGGTCGGATTGGTCACACAAAAGCCGGCGTCCATGAAAATTTTGATCAATCCCTCTTCCAAGGCCTGGGAAAAAATCAAAGGGGTTGCCGGAGAGACAATTCCCCTGACATGGTCTTTAATCGTTTTTCCCTTGAGCACGGCTGCGGCGATTCTTAAATCCTCCAGCCGTCCGTTGGTGCATGACCCGATATAAACCTGGTCAACTTTTGTGCCTCTCATCTCGGATATGGGTTTCACGCAATCCGGTTTATACCCGTATGTGGTTAACGGTTCAAGTGCGCTGACATCAATTGTTTTGGTTTTTGCATATACGGCATCCGGATCTGAATTGTAGGTGCAAAAGGCGGTTAAGGCATCTTCTTTGGTCGCATATTCATCTTTGATAAATTCCCACAGATAGTTCACCGTAGTCATATCCGGCAGACAGATTCCGCTGGTGGCACCTGCTTCCACCGCCATGTTGGACAGGGTCATCCGCTGATCCATATTCATCTGGTCAACCACCGGGCCGGTAAACTCAATCACCATATTGGTGGCACCGTTTACCGTAATCGCCTGGATTACCTTAAGAATGATATCTTTGGCACAGACATCCCTGGAAAGGGTTCCGGTAATCTCAATTTTATAGGTCTCGGGCTTTTTAAACGTGCAAACCCCTTTTAATATACCCACCTCAAGATCCGTGGTGCCGACCCCGGCGGCAAATGCACCAAATGCCCCATGGGTGCAGGTATGGGAATCGCCCATAATGATGGTAAATCCGGGCCGGACAAATCCTTTTTCAGGAAAAATGGCGTGGCAGACACCGTTTCTTCCGATATCAAAAAAATCCTTGATTCCGTGGCGCACCGCCCATTCCCTGAGAATCTTTCCCTGCATGGCGGTCTTGGAGTCCTTTGCCGGTGTGACATGATCGATCACCGCCTTGATTTTATCCGGATCAAACACCCGGTCTTTGCCTCTTGCCACAAGATCCTGAATGGCTGTCGGGGTGGTGATTTCGTGACAGAAAACCCGGTCCAGCCTTAATACGCTGACATCCCCAAAGGGTTCATCCACCAGGTGTGTTTCAAAAATTTTTTCTGCAATTGTTTTTCCCATTGCCCTCTCCACAATTATTTATGATTTATCCCCGAAGTAGTCTTCCCCATCCGCAGGCGTGACCACCCAATATGCCCTGAAAATCCGATCCGATACATTTTGAATCACATGGGGAATCCTTGAGAAAAAAGAGACGGAGTCTCCCTGATGTACCTCATATGTCTCATTTCCGTAGTTCAGTTCAGCCGATCCTTCCACGACAATTCCCAGTTCCCGCCCCAGGTGCCCGTCTTTTGCATCCCCTCTTTTCTGCCCCGGTGCCAACTCCAGGAAAAACGCGTTAAAAGAGTGATTGCCCCGGCTCTGGCTGTCCCCGCAAAGCTTTTCGTATTTGAATCCTTTACGCTGATAGATTTTCCGATCATCCCGCCGGATAATTTCCACAGTGGAGTCGGTTTCATAATCCTTAAAAAACTTATGCGGCGGTACGCCGTAAACCTCTAAAATATGAAGCAAGGTATCCAATGACGGAGATATCCGGTTTCTTTCAATTTGTGACAGCAGACTGGAACTGACACCTGCTTTTAATGCCACCTCTTTTATGGTAAGATGCATGGAATTTCTGATGGTTCGGAGTAACGGACCAAATTTTGTTTTCATGGCCACCCATTTATTAAGTATAGTTAATTAAAATTTAAATATACTTAATAAACTCCCCTTGTCAACCGCTTTTTCCCGATTCCTGAAACCGATAACATTTTTCAATGGTCTCTGCCTGCCTTGATATCCCGAAGAACTGTGCATACTTTAGTCGCTATATATTTATTTTACGGGCAGTAAAATTAGGATTGATCATCCGCTGCCCTACAAAAGGAGAACGTAACATGCGATTACAAGATCAACTGGATCGACGAAAGGCAAACTTTGAAAGCGGTGTACCGGAACACACCCTGAAGGTAATGCACACCGCCACACAAATGCTGACAGAATCGAATATCCTGACCCGGGTATTGAAAAAAGGAGAAAAGGCCCCGGTTTTTACCCTTTCCGGACCGGACACTGAAAATGTTTCCACGAAAGCCTTGCTGGAAAAAGGACCACTGGTTGTCAATTTTTTCCGCGGCAGCTGGTGACCCTACTGCATGATAGAGCTGGAAGCTCTTCAGGCGCTGACATTTGATATCAAAAACCTTGGCGCATCCTTGATTGCCATATCCCCTCAAATTAAAGAAGATGCAAAAGACGACCCTGAAAGAATCGATCTGAGATTTCCAATTCTCAGTGACGTCGGAAACAAAGTGGCCGCTCAATTCGGCCTGGTGTTCAAATTACCCGATGATTTAAAAGCCCTATATAATAAATTTGGTATTGATCTTGAAAAATCCAATGGAAATACGGATTGGACACTGCCCATGCCGGCAAGGTTCATCATTGATCAGCAAGGAATTATCGTAGACAGCCGGGTGAATACCGATTATACCAAACGCCCGGAACCGTTGGAAATCCTCACTATTCTAAAAGATATCAAACCGGTTGTTTCATGACAGTGTGAGTGAAGTATTCATGAGTGTATTTAAAAACAGGCGGTTGTCCTTACTATCCACATAAAAATAAATGATCCCCTTTGGGGGAAACGATTTTGCTTCATCTGTGTCGTTACAGGCCGTTTGCTTTAAGGCGACGGCAGCTTCACAGCCTGTACCTGACAGTCAAAGCAAAATCGATACGTGAAATATCCGTGCCAATCCCGGAATTGCCGCACCGGTTGTTCCCCGGTTTCGGACCGGCAGGGGTTTGAAGCCGCCCGAAACCGGGGTCCGTCGTTTAAACATAGCGGATCAACCCGAATATTCGACCCTGATCCACCATACGGTCCTGCCTGCCGCGTTGCCTGCGGTCGTTCCTCCCTGCGGTGTATGGCTGATACGCCCTTAGCCGTCACACCTTGCCGGTGCCAGGGAGGGTGTGCAACCCATGGCCCATATGCTAAACAAAAATTTTGATGGTGGATTTGGGTCGAGCTAAAACAAATTGACCGTTGCCCCGATATCAAACATTTTATGGCAGGCCGGGCAGATAAACAGCCATTTGATTCGATCCCCGTCTCTTCTTAACACGGTGTGGAATCCGTCCGTATACCCGCATTCGGGACAGACTCTGAACTCCTCTTTAAATTCGGCTGAATAGATCTTTTCATCCATATGGCGGTATCACTCCTTTTTTTAGGATGGGTTTCGGATTTGAATGGTATCTGCCTGCTCATTGTATTCGAACCGGATGGTCTCATCCGGGGCGAATTCAGATTTCAAAATGGCCAAAGAAAGCACATTTTCAATAGACTGCTGGATGACCCGTTTGAGCGGGCGGGCACCAAATGTCGGATCATACCCTTTTTGCGCAATGAACGCCATGGCCTTTTCATCCAGTTCGATCTTTAAATCCCTTGCTGCCAGACGCCGGTTCAATTTTCCAATCTGGATGGCGGCAATGGACTTAATATTTTCCAGGCTTAACGGGTGAAAGGTAATGATTTCATCAATCCGGTTTAAAAATTCCGGCCGAAAGGTCGATCTGAGTGCATGCTCTGTTCCCTTCAGGACCTCCGGATCCTCAAGCCGGTCATATCCTGCTTCCTGAAGAATCCTTGAGCCGACATTGGAGGTCATGATAATAATGGTGTTCCTGAAATCAACGGTCCGGCCCTGACCGTCTGTCATCCGGCCGTCATCCAGTACCTGGAGAAGAACGTTGAAGACATCGGAATGGGCTTTTTCAATCTCGTCAAAGAGGATCACCGAATAGGGACGCCGCCGGACGGCTTCGGTCAGATATCCGCCTTCATCATACCCGACATATCCGGGAGGAGCACCGATCAGCCTTGCCACGGAATGTTTTTCCATGTATTCGGACATATCCACCCGAACCATGGCCTGGTCTGAATCAAAGATGAATTCAGCCAGGGATTTGGCAAGTTCGGTTTTTCCGACCCCTGTCGGTCCCATAAAGATAAAGGTACCGATGGGCCGGTCTTCGGGCTGGAGGCCGGACCGGGCCCTTCGAACGGCATTGGAAACCGCATCAATGGCGTTGTCCTGACCGATCACCCGTTTTCTGATCACATCTTCCATGTGGACCAGTTTCTGCTGCTCTCCCTGGAGCATCTTGGATGTCGGGATACCGGTCCATAAAGAGACCACTTCCGCCACATCCGATTCTTCCACATCCTCTTTAAGCATCCGCTTGTCCTGCTGGAGCCGGTTGAGGGCTTCTTTTTCCTCAACCAGCTGTTTCTGCAAGGTTTCAAGGGTGCCGTAACGGATCTGGGCCACCTTTTCAAGATCTCCGTTCCGTTCGGCCACCTGGGCCTGGGTCTGGAATTTATCAATCTCTTCACGGATACGGCTGATCTGCTGTATGATCTGTTTCTCACTGTCCCATTGCAGCTGGAGCGGACCGACCTCTTCTTTCATGTCGGCAATCTGCATATCCAGAATATCCAGCCGCTCTCTGGAGACCTTATCCTTTTCCTTAATCAGGGCCTGGCGCTCGATCTGCGCCTGGGTAATCTTTCTGGTGATTTCATCAATGGCCCGGGGCATGGAATCGATCTCGATCCGCAGCCGGGATGCGCATTCATCAATCAGATCCACGGCCTTGTCCGGCAGAAAGCGATCCGCAATGTACCGGTTGGAAAGGGTGGCTGCCGCCACAAGGGCGGAATCCTTGATCCGGATCCCGTGATGAACCTCATACTTTTCTTTCAGGCCCCTTAAAATCGAAATCGTATCCGCCACAGTGGGTTCTTTGGCAAAGACCGGCTGGAACCGTCTTTCCAGAGCCGCGTCCTTCTCGATATACTTTCGATATTCGTTGAGAGTGGTGGCGCCCACACACCTCAGGCTTCCCCTTGCCAGGGCCGGCTTGAGCATGTTGGAAGCGTCCACAGACCCTTCAGATGCCCCGGCTCCCACCACGGTATGCAGCTCATCGATAAAAAGAACCACCCTGCCTTCGGCCTTTTCCACCTCTTTTAACACCGCTTTCAAACGTTCTTCAAATTCACCCCTGAATTTGGCGCCTGCCAGCAATGCCCCGATATCCAGGGCAATGACCTGCCGGTCTTTTAAACTGTCCGACACATCCCCTTCCACAATTCTCTGTGCAAGGCCCTCCACAATAGCCGTTTTTCCCACACCCGGCTCCCCGATCAAAACCGGATTGTTCTTGCGCCGGCGGGAAAGGACCTGAACAATCCGCCGGATCTCCTCATCCCTGCCGATCACGGGGTCAAGCTTTCCTTCCCGTGCCAGTTGGGTCAGATCCCTGCCGAACTTTTCAAGGGCCTGGTATTTTTCTTCCGGATTCTGATCCGTGACACTCTGATTTCCCCTTATATCTTTGAGAACTTTGAGAATATTGTCACGTGTAACTCCATTCCGGGCCAGCAGTTTTGAAACCTCACCTTTCATGATTGTCATGGCCAGTATGATATGCTCCAGGCTGACATACTGGTCTTTCATCTTATCTGCTTCGGAAAAAGAGATATCCAGCATCTTTTTTCCATCTTTGGACAAATAGATACTGGCGTCTCCGGATACCCGGACCAGTTTATCGATGCTTTCATCAATCTGCTTTTCCATCGGCTCCAATGCGATTCCGATCTTTTTGAGTATGGAGAAAACCACACCCTGACGGTCCGCCACCAGGGCTTTTAAAAAATGAACCGGTTCAATGGCCTGGTTACCGTTTTTCTTTGCAAGGTCGTGGGCCGACTGGAAGAGTTCCTGTGATTTTACGGTTAACTTGTCTAATGTCATTCCCTATCCTTTCATTATTTTTTATAATTTTTAAAAAAAGTAATGCAAAATTTTATGACGTCAACCCGTTTTCATTTTTTCTCTCTTTTGAAGTACGAAAACCGGAACTGTCAAAAAGCGGAACCGCCATTGACAGCTCCCACCATGTGGTATATCTTTATCGAGATGAACCATCTGATTGATTACTTACTCATACACAAAAGAGCCGTTAATGGAAAGTACTGATTTTAAAGACGTAAGAGCAAAGCTTGGAAAAACCCAAAAAGAACTGGCCCAGCTACTGGGTGTATCCATCAAAGCGGTTCACAGCTACGAACAGGGCTGGAGAAAAATCCCCCATCATGTGGAACGTCAATTGCTTTTCATACTCTCCCGGGTCATGATGGGCAAAGGTAAAAACACGGGCAAATGCTGGGACATTCTCAAGTGTCCGGAAAACAAACAGGAAAAATGTCCGGCATATGAATTTAATGCCGGTGACATGTGCTGGTTCATCAATGGGACCAAATGCAGCGGCGAAGCGCATAACTCCTGGGCCGACAAGATGGAAGAGTGTAAAATCTGCAAAGTATTTAAAAATTTTTTTGAAACGGAAAAGAGGAACCCATAATGGACGATATTTTTAAAAATCAATTCTGCCAACCCATACGGGAAGATGCTTCGACCCATCGCCAGGAATTATCCGATGCCATCAAAACCATTCTTGCCACCATGGAAAACGACACCTGTTTCGCCCATGTGGGGGATGAACCCATCCATTTTTCCACCACGGTAAAAGAGATGATCGATAAATTCAGAGATGTCCTTTTCCCCGGTTATTTTTCAGAAGAAAAGATAGATAGTGCCAATATCGTATACAGTATGGGTCAGTCAATCTCCCAGCTCTACGATATACTCTCCGAACAGATTATCCATGTACTTCGCCACGACTGTCTCAGGTACGGCAGAACCTGCAGTGAATGTGAGAGTTCCGGGAACGACATTGCGCTGAAGGTGATCAAATCGATTCCCCGGTTACGCATCTGCCTGGCCAAAGACGTCATGGGTGCGTTTGACGGAGACCCGGCCGCCAAAAGCCATGATGAGGTCATCTTTTCTTATCCCGGGCTCTACGCCATCACCGTCTACCGGATCGCACACATTCTTCACACCCTTAACGTGCCGCAATTACCCAGAATCATGTCAGAACACGCCCACAGCCTGACCGGAATAGATATCCAC
This sequence comes from Desulfobacula sp., assembly GCA_028280105.1. Taxonomy (GTDB): domain Bacteria; phylum Desulfobacterota; class Desulfobacteria; order Desulfobacterales; family Desulfobacteraceae; genus Desulfobacula. Next base: position 8,061 of record JANQML010000190.1, read on the forward strand.
CCCGGGGCCACCATCGGAGACCGGTTTGTCATCGACCACGGCACCGGCATTGTTGTGGGAGAAACCAGCGTGATCGGCGATAACGTCCGCATCTATCAGAATGTTACGATCGGTGCCCTTTCCCTGCCGCCCAATGCAGGCGAAAAGCTTAGAGATGCCAAACGGCATCCCACCATTGAAGATAATGTGATCATCTATTCCGGGGCCACCATTCTCGGCGGAGAGACCGTTGTGGGAGCCGGGTCCGTTGTGGGCGGCAATGTCTGGCTCACCGAATCCATTCCACCCGATACCAAGGTGTTTATTGAATCACCGAGGTTGATTTATCGTCATCAGGAGCAGAAAGGAGAAAGGCGGCATGAGCACCAAATCTGATATTACAAAAACCTGCGGCAATACCCCCCTGGTTTTTATCGAATCGGCAAGCCGGACAACCGGTGCAAATATTTACGGAAAGCTTGAGTTCTTTAATCCGGCCTCCAGCGTCAAGGACCGGATCGGGCTTGCCATGATTGAGGATGCCCTGGACTCCGGTAAAATAGATACCGGTTCAACCATTGTCGAGCCCACATCCGGCAACACCGGCATTGCCCTTGCCTTTGTGGCACAGGTCAAACGGATTAAACTGATATTGACCATGCCCGAAACCATGAGCATTGAGAGACGGCAGCTGCTTAAACATCTGGGAGCGACACTGGTGTTGACACCGGGAGAAAAAGGGATGAAAGGCGCCATTGAAGAGGCAAGGCAAATCGTTGCCCGGACACCCGGGGCATTTATGCCGGATCAGTTCTCAAACCCGGCCAACCCGGAGGTACACAGACGAACCACCGCCCCTGAAATCTGGGAAGATACCAATGGAGAGATCGATATCTTCGTATCCGGTGTGGGTACCGGCGGTACCATCACCGGGGTTTCCGAGGTCATAAAAGATAAAAAACCCGGGTTGATCTCCATTGCCGTAGAGCCGGCGGCATCTCCGGTTCTCTCCGGCGGCAGGCCCGGTCCCCATAAAATCCAGGGAATCGGTGCGGGATTTACCCCGGACAACCTGAATACGAAGATCATCGACGAAATTTTTACCGTTGAAAACGAAGAGGCCTTTGCCGGGTCAAGGGAACTGGCTGAACAGGAGGGCATCCTGTGCGGTATCTCTTCAGGTGCCATCTACCATGCCGCCAAAACCGTCGGCAGCCGGCCGGAAAACAGAGGAAAGACCATCGTATTTATCATCTGCGACACTGGAGAGCGGTATCTGAGTACGGATCTGTTTACCGGCACATAACCCGTTTGATGGACTCTCCCCTAACCGTTGATTCAGGGAACCGGTCATACACACCGGTTCCCTGTTTTGCTTAACAGCTGAGAACGGTTGCCCCTTTGGCGAATAAAGCGGACAGGGTCATATGTGAACCGACGACCACCATTCACGGTATCAATTCGGCTTTATCCACTCCCCCCACATTTTCCATCCACAACGGATCATACCCAAAGCAGACACAGTGTAAAAAGAAAAAAGACAGGTTCAATCCGCTATTATTTTACACACATTTTCTGCTTGACACCCCTGTGCTTTCCTGTTAATTGAACCCAATAAACCCCAAAATGTCTTATTTAGACTCAATTAAAAACTGGCGAACATTAAAGGAGGAAAGAAAGATGAAATGCCTGATACACAAGATGATGGCAGCAATGATTTTCCTGGTATTGCTGAGTCCGTTCACCGTCAATGCAGATACCCTGAGAATCGGGGTGGCGGCAGAGCCCAGTTCCACAGATCCGCATTTTCATAACCTGGGGCCGAACAATGCCCTGGCCTATCACTTTTTTGACCGGTTGATCCACCAGGATGAAAAACAGCGATTGTATTCCGGGCTTGCCGAAAGCTGGAAGGCTGTCGGTCCCACCACCTGGGTCTTTAACCTTAGAAAAGGGGTAAAATGGCATGACGGTTCCCCTTTTACCGCAGCCGATGTGATCTATACCATTGAACGAATCCCCAATGTGCCCAACAGCCCGTCTTCCTTCACATCCTTTGTCAAACAGATCAAATCCTATGACGTGATCAACGACCATGAAATTAAATTTGAAACCCAAACCACTTTCCCGCTCATGGATGCGTACCTGAGTTCTTTCAGTATCGTATCCAAGGCGGCAGCGGAAAGATTCATAAAAGACAATCCCGATATTGCAAAGGATATTTATACCATTCCCAGCAAATACTATAATGACGGAACCCTGCTCAACGGAACCGGTCCGTATAAATTTGTCGAATGGGTCAAAGGCGACAAGATTGTTCTGGTTAAAAACCCGGATTACTGGGGAGAAAAAGCCATATGGGATAAGGTCATTTTCAAACCGATTTCATCGGGTTCCGCCAGAATGGCCGCTCTGCTGTCCGGCGATGTGGACATCATTGATAAAGTCCCCACGGCAGATATTGAAGGGTTGAAAAAGAACGACAAGATCACCGTCTCCCAGGGAATTTCAAACCGGGTCATCTATCTTCACATTGATACGGACCGGG
>JANQML010000013.1 GCA_028280105.1 Desulfobacula sp.
GAAAAGCGGCTATCAAAATAACGCTTTTGGAGACTACTTCAAAAAGTGATGGGAAATCTCCATTTTTCCCTTGACTAAACTTATCATAGATGTCCCCGGATTTCGGAATCACCGGGTCTAAAATCCAACCTGGATCAACCGGCCTTTCCGAGTCGATAATGGGTTACCAGCCACACGCCGCCATTTTGGTAACCAAAAAGCTCGCCACAGGCCATGAAGAACATGCGCCAGCGCTGCAGCCAGCGCCTGGCATCCTTATTCCCATAGGTTGATTTCATGATGTCCAAGATCGTTGACCGTTTTGCATCCATATTTTCAAGCCAGGCCTCGGTGGTCTTCTGATAGTGGCGGCCATCGACCTGCCAATGGGATTCAACCTTTAAATCAATGTCTAAAAATTGGATTAAATCATCCGACGGCATGATACCGCCGGTAAAAAAATGACGCCCCATCCAGTTATCGCCTCCCTCGGTCTCATATGGATAGGCGGTATCGCGGTGTGAAAAAAAGTGTAAAAAAAGCTTTCCTCCGGGTTTAAGCCACTGGTTGATCCGTTCCAGCAGACGATGCCAGTTGCGCATATGCTCAAACATTTCCACGGATACGACCCGGTCAAACCGGTCGTCCGGTTCAAAGGCGTTCATATCACTGGTGATCACTTCAAGATTGCCAAGGCTCATCTGCTTTTTGCGGGAGTCGATAAACGCCTTCTGGGACTGGGAGTTGGATATTGACAGGATACGGCTGTTAGGGAAATTGCGCGCCATCCACAAGGAAAGCGAGCCCCAGCCGCAGCCAAGTTCTAAGATACTCAGACCGTCCTTTAGCCCGGCGCGCTCACTGGTCAGCGCCAGCATCTTTTCTTCCGCCTGGTCCAGGGTGAGGGTATCAGATTCCCAGTAAGCACTGCTGTATTTGAGTTGCGGCCCCAGTACGTGTTCGAAAAAGGATGCCGGTAGTTCATAATGTTGTTCATTGGCTTTGCCGGTTTCAATGGCAATGGGCTGGTTACGCATCTCATCCACAAACTTCTGCTTGGCTGCCAGGGCCAAGTCATCGTCGGGTTGGGCAATCTCCTGCAGACGTTTGCGCAGCATACGACGGATACCCATCCGTATGAGGCCGTCCCCGATCCACCCCAGCTCGGCCATATCGACGAACAATCTCATGGTTTCACCCCCTTTTTCGGAAACCAGGGCACAAATGCGCTGGTTGTCCGAATATACTCTCGATATCCCGGACGGGTATTGACAATGGCTTTTTCCATCAATGCAACGCCGGTCATCTTCAGCAGTACAGCCGTGATCACCAAAGGACTTATAATCGTCCATAAGCCCCATGGCGTGGCCAGGGCTATCAGGAATATACCCCACCAGATAAGGCTTTCGCCAAAATAATTGGGATGCCTGGAATAGGCCCACAAGCCCGTTTTCATCACTTTTCCTTTTTGATTTGGATCGGCTTTAAACCGGGCCAGTTGACAGTCTCCCACGCTCTCAAAGAAGAAACCGACCATCCAGACACCCAAACCGACATAGTCCAGCCAGGTCAACCGGGCAGGGTGCGGCCCAATCTGGCCCCATTGCAGGGCCATTGCGATGATCCATAAGAAGACGGCCTGCAGAATAAATACCTTGAAAAGGCTGACCAGCCAGAACCGGTCCCCGCTCTCCTTTCGCCAGGCAGCGTAGCGCGGATCTTCACCATGCCCCCAATTGCGGATGCTCAGGTGAATCACGAGACGCAGCCCCCAAAGGGTCACCAGAATCGTTATCAGCAGCCTGCGTCCCCAGAATCCGTCTGCCAGGCCAAAGGTCAGCCAGGCAATCAAGATAAAGCCCAGACCCCAAAGGGAATCAACAATGGTCACATTGCGGCAGATCAGGCTGATTATCCATCCCCCGATCATCATGGCCAGTACCGCTGAAAAATTAATACTCAATAGGGTAAACGTATCCATTCCTTCCTCCTCTTTTGGGGTCTATCCGGCCATCCGCTTAACCAAAATCTTCGCCGTTTATGGGGTGAAAAAACTCAACTTCCAGCCGTTTGGGTATATCGCCGAGAACGTCCTCTGACGGAACATCTGCCGGCATGTACAGGGCGCCAACATAAGCTTTGATAAACACCGGGTAACGAAACAGGTCCGTGCCGCAGAGTTCAAGCCCAGTTCCGTTTGCATCGAACCGGTCACGAAAGGCCACACCTTCAATTTCTGCAGCGCAGATATTTTTTGGGACCAAGCCCGGCAAGGCAAACAGCATGATTGCCCTTAAGATGTTTTTTTTATATCTCATGCGAGCCCTCTTAAATCGATTGTGTCCTGCATTCAGATTCTCGGCAATCCCGGCAATCTGTTATAAAAGATGGCCATTTGCTGCCAAAGGTCAACAGGGGAAGAATGAGGGGTAACGTTCAGAAAGCCTCCATACATTTTTAGTCTGCACTTGCCTTGGGATTACGGGGCTGTTAAATATCAGAATTATGTGCTGGTGTTTGGGCCCTGAGCCTGACACGGGGCGTTGAGAGGATAACAAAGGAGAACGGATGCCAATTGTAAAGCTATATCTGACAGCCATGGCCATTTTTCTGGTCATTGACATGGCCTGGATCGGATGGATCGCCCGGGACTTTTACCAGGTGCGCCTGGGGTATATCCTGGCCCCGTCCCCCAACTGGGCAGCTGCCCTGGTCTTTTACCTGATGTTCATCGCCGGGCTCCTGGTATTTGTGGTTCTGCCCGGACTCAGGCACAGGTCTGCGAGCCCGTCCCTGCCCAGGGCAATGCTTTACGGGGCTGTCACCTACGGGACCTATGGACTGACCAATCTGGCCGTGATTCGGGAATGGCCCGTGCTGGTGACCGTGGTCGACATGACTTGGGGCATGGTGATCAGCACCCTGGTGAGCCTGGGAACCATAGGGGCAGGCAGACGGTTTGCCGGGCAGAACCGTTTTTAAACCCTCTTTTGGAGATCCACGATATCTTCGGTGCCGGGGGCCGGCTCCGGTAGCCAAACTCAATCTTCTGTGACGGGTCAGCCCTGATACAGCAAACAGATGTCTGGTCAAAAGATCAAATCTCTTTGGCCCAATGCGAAGTAAATTGGTTTATTAGCCCTCAATTTTAAAAAGCTTGATGGATATTATATTTTGATAATGCTCAAAATCCTTATCATTCGTAAATACGGGAGTGTCGACCCTGTTAGCGACAGCACAAATCAAAAAATCTATATGTGATCCTTGAATGCCCTTTTTTCGGCATTGATTGCTGAACTCTGCCGCAAGCTCATAATCGCTGTCCAAAATTGGCGTATTGGCAAAATAGGATAGTTTCTCTTTTATTATTCTATACTTACGAAGGTCACTATAACCAGATAAGATTTCTTGTCTGATTGGTCCGATGATAAGAACTCTCTGGTCCCGAATAAGGGAGGCAAGCGCATCTATCTCTGTTTGATACTCTTTGCTCTTCGAGCGAAGTGCATAAGACCATATTGGCGTATCAACTATAACTTTCAACGAGATCTCCCCTTTTTATAGTCATATTCGGGGTCAGGGTCCATTTTGCCAAATAGATTTAATATTTCAAGCTGTTTATGCCGATCCACAAACTCTTTAAGGGCCAAGTTGACAGTGTCCTTTTTTGTTTTCAATCCGCTGACCTTCAGGGCTTCATTTAATAATTTAATATCAATTGCCAGATTGGTTGCCATAATGTACCTCCTGTTTCACACATTGCTTAACACATCATTTCACGCATTAAGCTGTGTGTCAATATGTGTGCTGAGGCCTTGATCCACCATACGGTCCCGCCTGCTGCGTTGCCTGGGTTCGTTCCTCCCTGCGGAGTATGGCTGATACGCCCTCAGTCGTCACGCCTTGTCGCCTTGCATCCGGCACCGTATGGCGGCCAGGGAAGGGGTGGCAACCCATGGCCCACATGTGAAACAAAAATTTGATGGTGGATTTGGGGTTTCAACCTTTTATTGACAAAAAGCATCTCCTATCCTAATTATGAAGATCAACCTTATCGTTGCAAAAAGTGTGAAGGTTCCAGCTTCAAGGCGCCAAAGTTGCCGCTGTAGTACTCTACCGCAAAACCTTGGGAACGAAGAAGATGGGATCTTCACGCTTTTCCCGGAGGGTAAAAATTTCTGAAAAAAGATGAAATGGCGAAACCCACTTATGATGAAGTCTTTAAAGCAACTTTAAATTCAAAGCTTTTATTGTATCATCAAGTGATTTCATCTTTTATGATAAAATTTTTATGCAACGTTGAGGTTGACATAGCATAGACCCATTTGAAAATTTTTATTCAATACCGGGGTAATACCTGCGGTTGCCGATAGACTGGCATGTTGATTGCTTATTATGCTTATTGTATCAAGAAAGTATTGCAACGGAAAATGAATTGTGATCCGTTATTGGCCGGGCCCATATAAAGACGGCGGATAAGGAGACAGGGCATCATCATATTGTCAGATTGTTAACGGAGGAATGTCATGGGATTGGCTGGATTTGACTTAACCTATTATTTGACGGCAAAACTGAATGCATTGAAAACAGAGAATGCTTCGGAATGGGCAGATAAGGATATTGCGTATCTGAATGCGGTATTGAACAACGTATACCGGATTACGGCCCAGGAACATTACAACCTCTACGGGTATAAGGAAGACCTGGCGGCAAACGCTTATTTTAACACGGCAGAGTATGAGATGGCCAAAGCCGTCCAGATGTTTAACAGCGGCAGTTTCTCAAGTGTGGCCGTTGCATTGGATTTGTTTAGGGAGGCATGGCCGCACAACCCCTATCTGCATTACCTCTATTTCGGGGCTGCCGAGGGGATTAATCCGTCCAACAGTTTTGATGAGAGCGAATACCTGGCGGACAAACTGGCTGCCCTTCAGACCTATGCTTCGACCCGGCCGGCCTGGGACGGCAAAACCATTGCCGATTTAAGGGTCTACCTGGCAAGTGTCGGCATGACCGCACTGGATCATTTTATCAATTTCGGCCAAAACGAAGGGATCTCCGTCACCCCGGTGACCGGTGACGAACGGGTCACGGTTCCGTCTTCCGATCCCGGCCCGAACCCTGATCCTGTCATAGACGGCATTCTCCTGACCATTGGTTCGGATCTTCTTACCGGGGACGACACCGACAATATATTCAGTGCCCCGACCACCAATAACCTTCAGACATTGAACAGCGGGGATGTGATTGACGGCGGCGGGGGAACCAATATCCTGTTCGGCCAGATGGCCAATATCGCCGTTGTTGCGCCAACGGTTTCCAATATAAATACCCTTCAGTTGAATTCAGGTTTTACCGGCGGTGCCACCTATGATGCAGGCAAGACCACCGGGGTGACAAAGATCGAAAATATTCAGTCCTCAACCCCGCTTTCTGTCACCAACATCGGTGCCTTTCTGACCAACGGCCTCACCGTCAGCAATGCGGCGGCAGGCACAACCCTCAGTTTTGAAAACAGTGTGCTTTCCGGCGGGGATGATACCATGGTTATCAACTTTGACGGGGCCCACGGCACAGAGCATATTATCCGGATCGGCAGTGAAGCCGACCCGGACGGGGATATTGAGGCCCTGATCAGCCGGAGCAGCGGGGCTCCTTCCGATCTGGGGACCGGGTTTATCGACATGGATGAGGCGGTCAGGGTAACGATCCTGGCAAAGGCAGACCTGGACCTGGGTTCGACAGATTCCTTTATCGGTATGACCGAACTGGATGCTGCCGGCAGCACGGCCGGGGTATCGGTGAAACTGGCCAACAAGACCGCCGCCGGCACCGATGTGACGCTTACCGGCGGCAGTGGCGGGGACCGGTTTGATGTGGCGTCAATGGATGACAGGGCCGATCTGGTGATCAGCATGGGAGCCGGGGATGACACCGTTGTTGTGACCAAGGATAATATCCAGACCGACTGGAGAATCGACGGGGGAACCGGGACGAATATCATCCAGGTGGATCAGGGCATCACGGTCACCAGTGTCTTTACCAACTTCCAGGGAATCGCCTTTAAAGGCAGTTCTGATATTGTTCAGGACATGGCAAATCTTCCCGGAGCCATCACTGCCGTCTATATCAACGTTGACGGGGACAAAGCCGTGACAATCACCAACCTGGATGAGGGAGATACCGTCACCCTTCAGACGGACAAAACCACGGATGACGGGGCCGCCGTCATCCTGCGGGGGGATGGCGGGGTGAATACGATCAATCTCATTCTGGATGACGCGTCCAACCAGGGGATTGATCTGGATGATCCGGACGGCGGTATTGTCATTGACAGCAATATCCAGAGAATCAATCTGATCACCACCACCAATGAAACCCATTCGCTGGACCTGAATGACTCATCCGCCCTTTCGGAAATTGTGGTTTCCGGCGGCGGAGCCCTTGATCTCCGGGGGCAGGCCGATACCACGGCCCTGAATGATACCACAACCCTTGTAAACGGTGCATCTGCAACCGGGAATCTGGCGGTTCTTGCCGGAAGCGGCGACACCACCCTGACCGGTGGCAGCGGCGCAGACACCCTGACGGGCGGCAGCGGAAACGACATCATTACCGGTAATGCCGGGGACGATATTCTGGACGGGGGGGCAGGCACCAACATTCTGACGGGCAATTCGGGGGCGGATGTGATAAACAGCAGCGGAACCGATACCATCGTCTATTCCGAAATAACGGACGGAACCGCTTTAAAGACCCTTACCAGCCTGGCCACGGATGTGGATGACCTGGTCGAATCAAGGGCAGATGATATCAACTCGTTCACTTCGGGTACGGACCGGATCAAGGTTCAGGGGAATCTCCAGGCGGCATTGAACGCCATCGGCACCAATGACGATCTGGACATTGAACTGACGGCTGCGGGGGATACGCTAAATTATAATGCGGCCACGGCTTTTATCATTAAAGGTGCTGTCGGTACCGCCGGTATCGGGGATATATCCGAACTGACCGTGCTTTTCAATGATACGCTGACGGCAGCAAAGCAGAATGCGGCAACTGGTCAGGAAATCATTTTTACGGCTGAAGATTCAGGCGGTCAGACCGGTATTTACTATTTTAAAGATGTTGACGGCAGCGGTGAGATCAGTGCGGGCGATCAGATTGCTCTTCTGGCTGTGGCAGATACCGCTTTATCAGTCGGAGACTTCAGCTTTTAATAGCGGAGATCTTTTATAAGGGATATCTCCACCCGCCGGTTGGCCTGGCGGCCTTTATAAAAATAGTTGTCTGCAACCGGCCGGTACTGGCCAAACCCTTCGATGGCTATCCTTTCGGGATCCACCTGACGGCTCATCAGGTATTTGGCCACGGTCAGGGCCCGGGCAACAGACAATTCCCAGTTGGATGGGAATTCCTCTGTATGAATCGGTGTATCGTCCGTGTGGCCTGAAACCACGATCCGGTAGGTATAATCCGTATTAAACACCTTGGCCATTTTTTTTAACGGTTCCTTGATGGGGTCCAGAAGATCTGCCTTTCCCTCGGTAAAGCTGATCTTTTCGCCAATCACCAGCATAATCCTGTCTTTTTTTATTTTAATGGAATAATCGGAAATATTCATTCCCTTCATGGCCTGTGTCATCCGTTTTTGCATGATCAGAAGGTCGTTTTCCGCTCGTTCCGGCAGACGGGTGTTTGGAAGGGAACCCGGGGGGATAACATCGGCTATGGCAGGCGGGGAAAGATTTTGCTGGGATTGATCGGGATTTATCTCTGACAGTGAATTGGAATACAAAATGACAAAAAAGGCCAGGATGAGCGTCATCAGATCCAGCATGGCCCACAGGTTGAAATCCTCTGACTCCCCGGGTTCGAATAATTTTATCCGCTGGAGCCGGAGCCGCTTTCTTTCGGAAATTTCCAGCTCGGATCTAAGGTGTCGTATTCCTGCCGTCATCATTGGCGTTACCGGATATATCCTTTTTTAAATGCCGGTTTGAGTGGCGGAAGAACCGGTTTGATTCCCGAAGTGTCCTTCTCGATCATATGATCATCCCTGTAAAAATCATCAATGCAGTACCGGAGACGATAGGCCAGGGCCTTGGAATTGACTTTATCGGCAATGTCAAGAACCCCTTCGATAATCAGGGCAAGCGTCATGGAATCCCTGCGGGTTTTTTCCGTCAGTTTTTTGCTGATGGGCAGAAAGACCACGTTGGCATAGAGCAGGCCGTAAAAGGTTGTCAGCAGTGCCGTGGCCACCCCTTTCCCGATCAGTTCGGGGGAACCCATGTTGTTTAATACATTGATCAGCCCGATAATGGTTCCCACAAAACCGAAAACCGGCAGCAGTTTGATAATGGTGCCGATCAATTCGGCTTCCGACCGTTTGACTTTTAAATAATTGTCATACCTGCGTTCAAGGGTTTTAAAGATCGTGAACCGGTCATAGCCGTCCACAATCATTTCAATACCCATTTTTAAAAAGGGGTTGTCAATCTGCCGGGATGCTTCATCCAGTTTGATGGTGCCTTGGGTTCGGTGGATCACGGACAGGGTTTCGATCCGGTTAATGATCCCGTCAAAGTTTTTCTCTTCTTTTGAAAAAGCCTGTTTGATACTGGATGCCAGTTGAGAAAAGAGCCGGGCCGGATAGGAGACGATACAGCAGAGCAGGGTGCCGGTGAGAATAATCAGATTGCTTTTTAGATTAACAGATACGGATGATAGCTCGGACACGGTACCGGATAAGAATATAAAGACAAAGATTCCTGAAATCGGTATCAGCTTTTTTAACATGACCTTCTCCTGGGTATAAAAATGGCAGCAATTGTCTGGAGAAGGAGAAGTGCATGATTTATACCAAATCTATTTTGAAATATTTGGTATAAAAATTCAGTGAGTTAAAATGCTGGAAAAAAACAGAAAGGAAAAATTTGCCCGGCCCGGGAAATATGGACCGGGCAAATTTTTATAAAAAGGTATAGTCGGTGTAATATCCGTCCTGCTGCACAATTCCCAGTATCCAGTTGTAGGAGTCCTGATCAATTGCCGTGGCCACCTGGAGATCGTTTGATGCACCGGAGTAGACCCCGTTGAAAAAGGTCTGGCCGTTCTGGGTATAAAAGATGGGGGAGCCACTGGCGCCCGGTGTCATCTCCATGCCGGCCGATAATCCCAGAACGCTTTCATTAAAGACGTAATCGGTGATCGTTCCTGCGACTTCCCATTGATAAAAGTCCTGGCCCGGGGTATTCGGATCATCCTGTTCGATACTGCCGGCTGCATACCCGGCACTTTGGACTGCCTTACCGATCTGATCCAGGTTCGGTTGAGCCTCCAGTTTTAAATACCCGAGAGAGTCCCCGATGGGTTGGGCTAATTTGATGACGGCCAGATCATTATCCGGCCAGGTGGAGTAGAGGGAATCGTCAAATGCTTTCTGAGCCCAGGCCTGCTGCCGGTCGTAACTGACCGCTGCGGAGCTGTCCCCGTTCAATCCGGGGGTAAAAGAAATCTCTGCATGGATATCCATGTCGCCCGAAGTATCCAGGAAGACATGGGCACTGGTAAGCACATGCTTCGGGGAAATCAAAAACCCGGTTCCGATCCCGATTTGATCCCCATACGAGATGGAAACCTGGCCGATCGCCTGATGGGGAATGGTCATCATTTCGGTTGTATCCACCCAGTCCAGGTTCAGGTCTGAGGGAAACGTAACACCGGTGTGGGGAAGGATTCCGGAATTGTCATTGGTTGTCACCTGTTCGACGGCCGGTACAGGGTCGACACTCAGTCCTTCGTGTATGCCGTAGGTAAGGTAGTGGTCAATCACCGTCATTCCCGCGTTAGTGAGAACGGTCCGGAGATCCGATGTCGTTTTGCCGGCCCATTCCGTCTGGGTGTCGAGTGACGTTTGAAGGGCGGTTAGTTTTCCGGTAAGGTAAAGACTTTCATCAAAGGCGTTGGACGGGTTGATCCCTTCGGACGCACCGTATAAAATATAGTGGAGATAGGGATCGCTCTGCCAGGCCGTATTAAACGCATTCAAGGCGGATTCAATGCTCTCGGCCTGGCCTTTGGCAACCATATCGGTTGCCTTGGCAAGCCGGTATTCATCCTGATTAAAAAAAGCATTGGGGTTTAAACCCTCCTGGTATCCGTATAAGCGGTAATGGGTTTCCGGTGTGAAGCCATGATCGAGCAGGGTATTTTCCAGATCCGCGGTATCTTTGTCTGCCCAGTCAGAGGATTGGGATTGCAGGGCAGCCAGTTTCTGGTTGAGATAGTAAGTTTTATCAAATCCTTGTAATGCCATTTGTTTACTCTCCTAAATAATTTGGGTTTCCGGAATCGGTTTTGTAAACATGTTAAAATCGGTTAAAGGGTCTTCTATTCATATATCATCATATAGCCTGCCCATTGTATTTGTATTCGGATTAAGTCAGGCGGCCCCTAACCCGTCTGATAAAGTTTTTTAGTGAATCCAGAAACGGTTCAGGAACGTCTGCATCGGATTCAGTCTGTTTTAGTTTAATTGGTAAATCCTTTATCTCTTCATCAATGATATTTAGCATCTCTAACCTGGATTTATTAATACCTTCCCCGTGCCGGCTCAAAGTCAAATAAAACTCACACCCGTCTGTCGGAGAAAATGCCATTTCTTGAAAAGGAACTAATCCGATAGAAAAAAGATCGTGGATAAGCAACCGGAAAGAGTGGGGAACGAAACACCAGGAATGGACATCCACGTATGCTTTATCTTCTTGCACGGATTTCATGCTATTGAGTGTATCTTCCAGGGAAAAAATGAATTTGTAGTCTCCGGTTTCTTTGGCATTCCAGGCAATATTCTCAGACATTGATACGGCGTTTAAATAACCTTCAAGTACGGTACCGGGGCTAGGGGATTTGTTTTTCTGGATATGGTGATCCAATACTTTTGAAATACCGGAAATCGGTCGAAAATGATCAAAGCAATATCGTTTGTCCGGAACGACAAGAGAAATGACTCCGTCATCTTTTAAAATGGTGCTGCAATCTTGGAGAAAACCTATTAAATCCGGTGTGTGCTCAATTACGTGCGAAGCAATAATCCAATCGTAATACTTTTGTTTTCCGGTGAGATCTGCATAGCTTTCACCTTTCCACACAAAGTCAACCTCTTCGATATTATCGAGGTTCACACTATTATCTTCTTTGTATTTAAGTTTGAGATCTTCCCTGCTCAGGTGGTCAATAATATGTACATTATACCCGTTTTTTTTAGGTGCGATCGGGTTGTGGCTCGGACCGATCTCAAGGCCGCAACCCGCCTTGTCTATATATTGTAATATTTTTTTTTCCCGAAACATTTCTTTGTCTTTTACATATGACTCAAAAGAATAATTTTAAATTAATACATCGCTCAAAACGTTATCAAAAGCGGCCCTGCTATTTTTTTATCCGGGAAAATCGTTACGGAAAATCCCTCTTTATTCACAAAGATCTTGCGGTATAAAATTACTGACGTTACGGTTTTGAAAACTTTTGGATGGTACTTTTCTATCCGGCCCCTTATTATGATCGGTATTATATGACCGGTGGGGTCTGGGCCGGTGGTTTTATAAACATGTTAAAATTGGTTAAAGAGGCATTATGTTCATATATCATACCCATGGTGCCGTCTTTGACCATGTCTGCCAGTTCTTTGTCATCAAGGGTGACCAGTTTTTCCATATCAACCCCTTTAAAGCCGCCCACCTTTTTTTCTTCTTGGTTAACGGTGTAGTTAAAACTTTTATCAGCGATGAGCCCTTTTTCATTGAGAGTGTTAAACCGGGACTGAGTGGCATCCAGTTCCTGTTGATACCTCTTTGCGGTTTCGAGCACCTTTTTTTCAATAAACTCTGTGGGCTGTCCGTCTGCCGTAAAGAGCGGGTCGCCCATGCCGGGTTTAAAATGATCCGCTTCCGGATCCAGGCAGAGGGCAAATCTGTCTTCCTGGTCCTCGATTCTGGCAAGTGTAAACGGATACAACCGGAAGTAAAGGGGAACATAAGGAATTTTCCAGTTGCCGGATGCGTCAAGGCAGGCATTTTTTCCTGTTTCAAGCGAGAGAATGGCCTGGGGCAGGCAGGAATCATCACCGAGAAACACGATGGGGTAAAAACGGGAGGCCATGCGAAGCTCGGAAAACGACAGTTTCACGGAGGAGACATTTTCGGCAAACTTGAATGAAGGAATTTTTGCAAGTCTCAGGTCTTGGTGTTTGGCGTGATCCAGTGCTTCAATTGTATTAAACATTATTTGTAAATCCTTTTTTAAATAGGGTAGTTGTTCTTTAAAACGAATTTATAACTATCATAAAAACTCTGTTGAAATCAACTTGTTTAAACGTAAATATTCAGATTCTTTTTAAAAGCGTTTGTTCTAAAAAAAATATGATATTTTAATGGGTTAGCATATGGTATCGTTGCTTTTTTGAAAAAATTCAATTTATGTGAAGCGCCGATATCAGTTTTAGCCGATATTGATTCTAAACCTGTTTGCCCTGGGGGTGAAAAAGAGATCGGCATTGACAATAATACTTAATTTTAATAAAGATAGTCGACTTATTTTTTCTTGAAATTTAAGGGTATAGGTTGAAAAAATAAAAAGGCGGAATGTAAGAATTTGGAATGCAATACGAATAATAAAAAATCTGACCGGCAAAAAAATCTTTTTCCGTTGGCAGGAACCGTGGTGATCTATAATCCCAAACCGGTTGTGATGGATAATATCGCTTCGTATGCTGCATTTCTTGATCATCTGTTTGTGATGGACAACAGTGAGGTGGCTGATCCTGAATTCGGGAGTCTCTTGGAACGGTTTCCAAATATTACCTACATCATTATGGGGGGTAATCTGGGTGTTGCAGCGGCTTTGAATCGTTCTGCAAATTTGTCAATTGAAAACGGATACAGCTGGTTGATGATGATGGATCAGGACAGCAGCTTTAAAAAAAATATTCTACCCGATTTTTTTAACTGTCTGAACAAGTATGACAGCAATCGCTGCGGCATCATATCTGCCGGATATTCCCGCAAAAAACGATATGTGGAGGTGCCCGGTCAAAGATACAGTGAACTTCTTGTAACGATCACCTCCGGAAGCTTTTTGAATCTGCAGGTGTTTAAAAAACTCGGACCGTTTATGGAGAAGCTGTTTATTGATCATGTAGACCACGAATACTGCCTCAGGTTGAAGATTCACGGATACAGGATTATCCGGATGAACCATACTTTTATCCGCCACCAATTGGGAAATAAAAAAAAATATTTGTTTTGGACAAGTTCTAACCACAGTCCGTTTCGGCGTTATTTTATGACACGGAACCGGTTTTTCGTGGCCCGGCTTTATAAAGAACAGGTACCGGTTTTTTTTAGAACCGAGATACTGCGGTTTATATATGAAACAATTAAAATGATAGTGTTTGAACCTGAAAAATTTAAAAAAATCCGTAACACAATATTAGGGTACCTGGATTTTAGAAAAAACAATTTCAATCGTGATTTAAATGAATTATAAATCCCCGGATAGGATAGGGACATCTGTCTGCATGGCATCTTACAACGGGGAAGCATATATAAAAGAACAGCTCAACTCAATCCTTTGCCAGTTATCTGATTGCGATGAACTGATTGTTTCGGATGATGGGTCAACCGACCGGACCTTATCCATTATTAAAGAATTTAATGACGAACGGATTCGACTTTTCAGAAGTCCTGATAATAGAGGTGTGACTGAAAATTTTGAATTTGCTCTGAAACAAGCCAGAGGGGATTACATTTTTCTGGCAGATCAGGATGATATCTGGGAAAAAGATAAGATCAAGATCATGGCCGGATATTTAAAAGAGTTTGACCTGGTGGTGAGTGACTGTATGATTATGGACAAAAACGGGAGAAAATTAGCGGATTCGTATTTTAAAATCAGGCATTCGGGAACGGGAGTCATTAAAAATATTTGCCAAAACACTTATATGGGATGTTGTATGGCTTTTAAAAAAAAGATATTAGACAAGGTGTTTCCTTTTCCAAAGCATGTTCCCATGCATGATTGGTGGATTGGGCTGGTGGCTGATACTTTTGGTGAAACATTATTTTGCTCCGAACAATTGGTCTGTTATAGAAGACATGGCCAAAATGAAACACCGATTGACGGTCAAAGCCGGTTGCGTTTAAAACAACGATTCGTCCACCGGACGGCCTTGGCCTGTGGACTGTTTAAATTATGGGTGAAAAAGAATTCGGTCCCCCTTGTGTCGTTCCGCCGGTAAAATGAACATCGTGAAACGATTGAATATGTTTAAAAGTTTTTACTTTTTCTTATCGGATCTTTGGCAGAATCGATCTGTGATTGTCCAGTTGACAAAAAGAGACTTCCAGAGCAGATATCTTGGATCCTATTTAGGACTGCCCTGGGCTTTTATTAAACCTCTGGCTGTTGTGGCCGTCATGTGGTTTGCATTTACATACGGTCTAAAAATAGGAAAAATTGATAATACGGTACCGTTTGCCATGTGGCTGATGATCGGTATCATTCCCTGGTTTTATGTGTCTGAGAATGTGACGGGGTCTGTTAAATGTCTTGTCGAATACTCTTTTTTGATAAAAAATATCAATTTTAGACCCGGTATCATTCCCCTGATTAAAATACTGACCAATTCCCTGATCCATCTGTTTTTTATCCTGATCCTGGCAGCGATCTGTCTGGCCTACGGATATCTGCCAACGATTTACTGGTTCCAGGTGTTTTATTATATGCTTGGGGGGATCATTTTAACCCTGGGGTTATCCTGGTGCTTTTCTTCGATTCAGTTGTTTATCAGAGACTGCGGTCATCTGCTTGAGGTGGCGGTCCAGATCTTCTTCTGGGCAACCCCGATCATCTGGTCCTATAAAATGCTGCCTGAAAAGTTTTATTTTTTAATGAAACTGAATCCGGTATTCTACCTGATAGAAGGGTATCGAAACACATTTATTTACGGTGTCTGGTTTTTTGAAGACTGGGCACTGGGCTTATATTATTGGAGCATTACCCTGATCGTTTTTGTATCCGGAGCATTTGTCTTTAAAAAGTTGAAACCGCATTTTGCCGATGTGTTATAGACTGATCTGTTTTAGAGTGGAAAAATGATGACAGAGACGGCCGTTCATATTAAAAATCTTTCCAAAATTTATAAATTATACGCCACTCCTTCGGACAGGTTAAAGGAAACGTTTCATCTGTTCAGGAAAAAATATCATCATGATTTTTATGCCCTGAATAATATTTCTTTTGACATCCCAAAGGGAAAGACAATTGGCATTATCGGTCAGAACGGGGCGGGAAAATCCACCCTGCTTAAAATCCTTACCGGGGTTTTGACCCCCTCGTCCGGGCAGTATGCCGTTAACGGCAAGGTCTCTTCTCTGCTTGAACTGGGTGCAGGTTTCAATCCAGACCTGACCGGTATTGAAAATGTCTATTTTAATGGCACACTTTTCGGGTTTACCAGGCAGGAAATTGATGAAAAAATGGATGATATCCTTTCTTTTGCGGATATCGGTGAGTTTGTTCACCAGAAAGTGAAGATTTATTCGAGCGGGATGTTTGTCCGCCTGGCATTTGCAGTTGCCATACAGGTGGACCCGGATATCCTCATTGTAGATGAAGCATTGAGTGTGGGGGATCTTAGATTTCAGCAGAAGTGTTTACGCCGGATGAAAACGTTCAAGCAGAGCGGAAAAACAGTCCTCTTTGTGACACACGACCACGGAACGGTCACCAACTTTTGTGATTATGCGTATTGGTTAAAGGACGGGGAAGTGTTTGATCATGGGGAACCGTCACGAATCATTAAAAAATACATATCGTATATGTCTTATGGTATGGATACCAGGATCGGGGAAAAACCGTTAAATGAAACGCATCAACCAAATGGACTCAAAACAGCCGCTTCTGATTTAAACCCTCCGGCTGATACACCGGACGATGTTGTTTGGGACGATATCAGTGGGTGCGCTTCTTTTGGAGAAGGGGGCGCAAAGATTACCGGTGTCGCCTTTTGTCATGAAAAAAGAAATGAAAAGGTAGATATTCTAAAGGGTGGTGAACCGGTTGTGTTTTCAATGAAGCTGCGGGTTGAACGGAAAATTGAAAATATGGGTATCGGGATCAGTGTCAATGACCATCTGGGAAATACGATTTTTGCCATTCCGTCATTTGCGTATGAATATCGGTTTCCGGATTTAAAACCGGGCGATTCATTACATTGCAAAATTCGGTTCGGTTTTCCGCTGATCAAAAATGGAAAATATACGGTTTCAACGGCTGTTGCCGAGGGGAACCTGATCCATCATATACAGCACCACTGGCTTCACGATGTCTGCCTTGTGGAAGTTGTAAATACGGATGAAAAATATTTGCTGGGGTCCATCGTTATAAATGAGAGTGCATTTGAGGTCGAATTTGATTCTTAAACAGGCAGAAATCCCTTTTGTTAAAAAGAGCCAAAAACAGTAAGGACGGTTTAATGGAGTTTACCGGAGAACGGTTTGTTTCTTCGCTGAATGAACCGGAGATAAGTTATGAACACTGGCACAGGTATCTGTATGCCAGTTTTTTTGTAAAAGACAAAGTCGTACTGGATATTGCATCCGGAGAAGGGTATGGCAGTTTTCTCTTATCTTCAAGCAATGCAAAAGTGGTCTGGGGTGTTGACATTGATCCGGAAGCGGTTCGAAACGCCGGGCAAAATTACAAAAATGACAACCTTGAATATTTAAACGGCAGTATTGCTGCCATTCCCGTTGAGACGGAGAGTATCGATGTTCTGATTTCTTTTGAAACGATTGAGCACGTAGGCGAAGCAGATCAAATTCTGTTTCTGGGAGAAATTGAACGCGTTTTAAAACCCGATGGGATATTAATTATTTCAACACCCAATAAGCTGACCTATTCAGATATTCCTGAATACAATAATGAGTTTCATATCAAAGAATTTTATATCGATGAATTTCTTGATTTTTTAAGCCCCAAATTTAAATATATTGAATTGCTGGGACAAAAAATTTTCACGAACTCCTACATCTGGCCCCAGTCAAATTCAAATCAAACCTTCAGGGAATACAATATTAAACCGGCCGAGTCCGGATTTAAAGTGTCAAAAAACACGGATAAAGAGATGCTCTATGCGGTTACCGTTTGTAGTAACACCCGGCCGGTTGAGGTCTACTCATCAATTCTGGTGGATAAAGAAGGCCTGATAATGAAGCATAAAGACAATCTCATAAAACAACAAGACCAGGCGTTGGATCTGAAGGACCGGCACATCTCATTGAAAAATGCGGAGCTGAAGAAAAAAGATGAAGAATATTCAAAACTGAACCAATACCTGCTGGACAGCCAGGACCATATCAGCAAATTGGAAGAGAGGCTGAGAAACAGGTCGGTTAAACATTTGCTGGCAAAACTCAGGTTTATTCTCAAATATGTGTCAAAGGGATCTTACTCGGTTTTTAAATCGGCGATGAGTGATCCGTCAAGTCTGATGGGAAATATAACAAAGCTGAGGCAAATGGGTATAACCGGATTACTGGAAAATATCAGATATGCACAATCTGCCAAGGCACCTTTACGGCTGAAAACGGTGTTTGAGTTTAAAACGCTTAATTCATACCCGAAAATATCTGTGGTAATGCCGGTATATAATGTCGATGTAAAATGGTTGGATACGGCGGTTGATTCCGTTTTAAACCAAGTGTATGAGAACTTTGAATTGGTTATTGTGGACGACGGATCCCAAAAAGCCGAGACGCTGGCGTATTTAAAGCAAATAGATCATGAGAAGATTGTTGTTCAGCTTAACGAGAAAAACAGGGGGATCTCAAAGGCATCAAATGATGGTGTCCGCCTGGCAACCGGTGACTATATCGCATTGCTGGACAACGACGATGAGCTTAGGCAAAACGCATTATATGAAGTGGCAAAAGCAATCAACGAGTATGATCCGGATGTTATTTATTCGGATGAGGCCCGGGTGGATATCCATGGGAACAAAAAGTCCCCCTTTTTGAAACCGGACTGGTCCCCGGACCTGCTGCGGTCACAGATGTATATCTGCCATCTGCTGGTGTTTAAAAAAACGTTGTTTGAAACGGTGGGGGGATTTAATTCAGAATTTGACGGCAGCCAGGATTATGACCTGATGTTGCGATTTTCAGAGCATACATCCAATATATACCATATCCCTGAGATTCTTTATTTCTGGCGTGAAATTGAATCGTCCACAGCCATGAACCCCGATTCAAAGCCGGTCTCTCATCCTGCGGGACTTGTTGCCCTGGATCAGCATCTGAAAAGGGTCTTTGGCCAGGGTGCCCATGCACTAAAAACAGAGTTCCGACTGGTCTATGATGCCCGGTATCCGTTAGCCAGGGATATCAGCGCCTCTATTATCATTCCCACAAAAGACCGTTGTGATCTGCTGTCAGACTGTGTTGAAAGCATCCTTAAAAAAACAGAGGGACCCTGCTATGAGATAATCATCATGAATAATGATTCAAAGGATCCAAAAACACGGGATTGGTTTAAAACAATCACGGCCCGTCACTCAAACATAACAATTATAGATGCCGCTTATCCGTTTAACTGGTCTCGGATCAACAACCACGGAGCCCAGCATGCCAATGGTGAGGTGCTGGTTTTTCTGAATAACGATACGACAATTATTCATCCGGGCTGGCTCACCCGCCTGTGTGAAAATGCAGTGCGTCCTGAGGTGGGGGTGGTCGGGGGGCTGCTTCTGTATGAAGATGATACGATTCAGCATGCCGGTGTTGTTGTGGGCATGGGGGGATGGGCAGACCATGTGTTCAAAGCGGCTAAACCCCGGCATTTTATCCATCCCTTTGTCTCTCCGATGATGGCTAGAAATGTCTCCTCGGTTACCGGTGCATGCCTGGGGATTTCGAGGCAGGTATTTGATGAGGTCAATGGGTTTAATGAAGAATTTATTATCTGCGGCAGTGATGTGGAAATCGCTTTAAAAACGTTGAAAAAAGGTTATGTAAACGTATATAATCCCCGAATTAATCTATATCATCTTGAATCCAAATCCAGAACATCCTACATACCGGAAAAAGATTTTGAAATGTCTGAACGGGCTTATGCGGATCTAAAGAAAACCGGTGATCCGTATTATAACAAAAATCTCTCTTTAGAAAGCCTGATCCCCAGGTTAAAAAATAAAAGCTTGTGATCCTATGTTAAAAAAAATCAACCGTGGAATGATCCGGTATATAAGGAATAATTCGTTATTACGGGAAAAGCTTAAAAAAATTGTTCTGCCTTTGATGACCTCGGATATGCAGACTAATATACCGGAGATCACTCCGCTTAATGTCCGGGCAACAGAGGATGCAGCCCCCCGGTTCAACATTCTGCTGCCGTCCGTCAATCAGGAACATGTGTTTGGCGGGATATCAACGGCTTTGTCGTTTTTTGATCAACTGGCGCAATACATGCCCATTAAAAAAAGGATTATCACAACCGATGTCATGCCGGATTCACAGGCCATTGAACAGTTTAAAGACTATGATCCGGTCGATTGTGATCAGAACAGAGCCTCTGAGAGGCAGATCGTGGGTTTCAGTGACCGTCTGGGAAAGACAATTCCGGTTGGAGAGAATGATTATTTTCTGGCAACTGCCTGGTGGACGGCATTCCATGCCCAGAAAATCGTTCGGTGGCAACAGGAAGAGTATAAAAAACCGGCCAAAAAATTGGTCTATTTTATCCAGGATTTTGAACCTGGATTTTATCCGTGGTCGAGCCGGTATGCACTTTCCGAGAGTACCTATCGATTTGATTTGCCGCAGGTGGCTGTTTTTAATTCTTCCATGCTCCATACTTTTTTTAAAGATAATCAGTACGCGTTTAACACGGAGTTTGTATTTGAACCTGTACTGAACGAGAAACTGAAAAAAGGTCTGGATACCGTTTCATCACCGTTGAATAAGAAAAAACAGATCCTGGTTTATGGCCGACCCGGTGTGGAACGAAACGCTTTCCCGCTCATCATCGAAGCATTAAAGGTTTGGGTTTGGCAGCAGCCGGGTGTCCATGATTGGGAATTGATCTCGGCAGGGGAACACCATCCGGATATTGATCTGGGGCATGGTATGGTTCTTAAATCCGTGGGAAAGCTTCCTCTTGAAGACTATATTGATAAACTGAGAGAATCCGCAATCGGTATCTCGTTAATGGTATCTCCCCACCCAAGCTATCCGCCGATGGAAATGGCCATGTTCGGAATGGGAGTGATCACAAATAGATATGCCAATAAACAATTGTCCTGTTGGCATGAGAATATTCAATCGATCGATCTTTCAGTGGATACCCTTGTTCGTGCATTACAAGATAAATGCGATCGGTTTGCAATTGACAACCAATGCTTTCTTGGTGGAAGATTATTAAAGCAGCAGTACCTGGAATCCGATGTTCAGTTTGATTTCTTTAAACCCCTTGTGCAAAAAGTGTTTAAAGAAGATTTGGATTTATAGTGGAATGAACCGGTTATATTTTGCTTTTGGCATATTAAAATGCCGGGCCGGGCATTTTTTTGAATTAAAAAGATGATGGAAAAGACGATGGAAAAGATACTCATAACCGGTGGATCGGGATTTATCGGCAGTAATTTAGTTAAATACATACATAAAAATAAACCGGATTGGCATATCTTCAATCTTGATGCATTAACCTATGCGGGAAATCCGAGAAATCATCAGGCGCTGGAAAACGATTCAAGATATAGATTTATTCACGGAGATATAACAGATTCAGCCCTTTTAAAAAAAATCTTTACGGAACATGAATTTGACGGTGTATTTCACCTGGCTGCAGAATCCCATGTGGATCGATCGATTTCCGGGCCTGAAGTCTTTTTAACCACAAATGTCATGGGAACGTTCAAGCTTTTAGAGGCCGGCTTGAATCATACCCGGAATCATCCCGGAAAAGCCTTTAAATTCGTCCATGTGTCAACAGATGAGGTATACGGAAGCCTGGGTTTTGATGAGCCCGCTTTTACAGAAGAAACCGCCTATGATCCGTCAAGCCCGTATTCAGCCTCAAAGGCATCGTCAGACCATTTTGCCAAAGCTTACCACCGGACCTACGGCCTTCCTGTGGTGGTGACCAATTGTTCGAATAATTACGGGCCATACCAGTTTCCGGAAAAATTGATTCCATTGATTATCCTGAACATACTGGACGGAAAGGCTTTACCGGTTTACGGTAAAGGTGAAAATGTCAGGGACTGGCTGTACGTGGAAGACCACTGTGAAGCCCTGGTTAGGGCATTTGAAAAAGGAAACCCCGGAGAAACCTATAATATCGGCGGCGGGGAAGAAAAGAATAATCTCCAGGTTGTTCACGCCCTGTGTGATCTTGTGGATCAAAAGACGGGTAGAAAAAAATCCAGCAGAGAGCTGATCAGATTTGTAAAGGACCGCCCCGGGCACGATATCCGATATGCCATCAATTCCGACAAGACCGAAAAGTCCATCGGGTTTAAAGCTAGATTTTCATTTGAAAAAGCACTGTCAAAGACCATTGACTGGTACCTGGACAACATGGATTGGACCCGATCGGTTCAGACCGGCGAATATCAGCAATGGATTCAGAAACAGTATTCATCATAACGGTAAACAAAAGAGGCAACCTATGAAAGGAATCATTCTCGCCGGCGGATCCGGTTCGCGCCTGTATCCGATTACGAAGGTGACCAGTAAGCAGCTTCTCCCCGTCTTTGATAAACCCATGATCTTTTATCCGCTGTCCGTACTCATGCTGGCCGGTATAAAAGAGATTCTCATCATATCGACTCCCCAGGATTTGCCCCGGTTTGAAGCGCTTCTTGAAGACGGATCAAACTGGGGAATCCGGCTGAACTATAAAGTTCAGGAAAAACCGGAAGGACTGGCCCAGGCATTTATTATCGGTGAAGCGTTTATCGGCAACAATAATGTCTGCCTGATTTTAGGGGATAATCTCTTTTATGGATATGGATTGACCGAAAGGCTGCAAAACGCGGCCCAAAGAAAAGAGGGCGGAACCGTATTCGGCTATCCGGTTACAGACCCGGAACGGTACGGTGTGGTCAGTTTTGATGATGCAGGGAAAGCCGTTGACATAGAAGAAAAACCCGACCACCCTAAATCTAATTTTGCTGTCACAGGGCTTTATTTTTACGATAACCAAGTCGTTGAAATCGCAAAAAGCTTGAGACCATCAAAAAGAGGGGAGCTTGAGATTACAGATGTTAACATGGCCTATTTAAAACAAGGGAGATTGCATGTGGAGCAAATGGGCCGGGGGATGGCCTGGCTGGATACGGGCACTCACCACTCTTTGCTGGAGGCTTCCATATTTATTGAGATGATGGAAAAAAGGCAGGGATTAAAAGTTGCATGCCTGGAAGAGATTGCATATCGCATGGGATATATTGATGCCGGCCAGGTCAGGCGCATGGCCCAGGATTATCGTAAAACCGGTTATTATGAGTATCTTCTCAATTTAATAAAATAAAGAATACCGTATGGAAATTATTGAAACAGATATAAAAGATGTAAAAGTATTAAGCCCGAAGGTGTTTGGAGATGCCAGGGGATTTTTCATGGAGACCTGGCGGGAGAACGATTTTAAAGAATGGGTGGCTGATGTTGATTTTGTTCAGGACAATCACAGTAAATCCGCCCAGGGGGTATTGCGCGGTCTTCACTACCAGATCCGGCATCCCCAGGGAAAACTGGTCCGGGTGACATCGGGAGAGGTCTTTGATGTGGCCGTGGATATCCGGAAGGAATCTCCTGATTTTGGTAAATGGGTGGGGGTTGTGTTGAGCGAAGAGAATAAAAAAATGTTCTGGGTGCCGCCCGGATTTGCCCACGGGTTCTATGTAATAAGCCCGGTTGCCGAGTTTGTTTACAAATGCACGGACTATTATGCACCGGATTATGAAAAAAGCATTATCTGGAATGATCCGGCCATCAATATCCAATGGCCACTGGTGGAAGGTGTCACACCTCAATTGTCCGTAAAAGATGAACAGGGGGTGTCTCTTGAAAATGCTGAGGTATTTGAATGAAAATTTTGATCATTGGCTCAAACGGGCAACTGGGGTGGGAACTTCAGAGAACGGTTCCCCAGAATGTTGATATGGCGGCGTTGGACTATCCGGACATCGACATTACAGATGAAAAAAATTTGCAGTCTGTTATGGATGAGCATCTGCCGGACTGGATCATTAACTGTGCCGCCTACACAGATGTGGATGGTGCGGAAAAAGAGGCAGATGCCGCCCGGGCTGTCAATTGTGACGGGGCAAAGAATATTGCGGCGCAGGCACTGCGAATCAATGCGAGGATGGTCCATATTTCCACGGATTTTATTTTTAGCGGAAACCGCTCCAGACCGTATCAGCCTCTGGATAAACCTGATCCGAAATCCGTATACGGGCAGACCAAATTAGACGGTGAGAAAAGTGTTGAGAGCATATTGAAGCAGGATAGACTGATTGTCCGGACCGCCTGGTTGTACTCTTCCCATGGAAATAATTTTGTTAAAACCATGATTCGACTGATGGATGAAAAAGAAGAATTGACCATTATTGACGATCAGATCGGTTCCCCCACATGGGCGAATGGTCTTGCATTGACAGTATGGGCGGCAATTCATCAAAACTTAAAAGGGATCTTTCACTGGACAGATGCCGGTGTGGCATCCTGGTATGATTTTGCCGTGGCCATCCAGGAGGAAGCGATCCGGGCCGGTCTATTGAAAAAAACGATTCCCATTCTTCCCATACCCACCCGGAAGTATCCGACACCGGCTAAAAGACCGCTTTACAGTGTGCTGGATAAAAAAGATATCCTTGATGCGCTCGGTTTGGAAGCCGTTCACTGGCGCTCACGGCTAAAGCAGATGATCCAGGAACTGACATAAGGGTTAACGGATGAGACAAAAAAAGATGGATGTTTCCGTCATCATTATCAACTACAATACCAAAAAGTTAACCAAGGCCTGTATCGAGTCCATCTATAATTACACCCAAGGGGTGCGGTTTGAAGTCATTGTCATTGATAATGCATCAACCGACGGGTCCGAGCACGTGCTGGCGAAGCTGCCGTTCCGCAATTATCAGTATATTTGTCACGGAAAGAATATCGGATTTTCAAAGGCCAACAATTTAGCCGCTTTGTATGCCTCTGGTGAGTATTTGTTTTTTATGAATTCCGATATGGTCTTTATCAATGATGTGGTCTCTATATTGTTTCATCGAATTCAAAATGACGGGCAGGTGGGGATTATCGGGCCCAAATTTGAAAACCCCGACGGATCGGATCAGGTTTCCTGTAGAAATTTTCCAAGTATCCTTTTTGGCCTGTCCCGGTTCTTTCCGTTTTTAAAATATTTTTTATCCCGGCAGATCCTGGCGTATTATCAAAAAGAACGGGATTATACGGTTGAACAGTCCGTAGATACGGTTTCGGCAGGCGCTCTGATGATTTCAAGGAAGTTGTTTGAAAAGATCGGACGGTTCGATGAATTCAGCTTTATGTATGCAGAGGATGCAGATATCTGCCGCCAGATAAGGGAATCGGGGTATAAGGTGGTCTTTTTTCCGGAGGCAAAATTGATCCACTTTGGGGGGCAGAGCAGCCGATTAAATAGTTACAGAGCCATCTGGTCATATTATTTTGCATTCTATTATCTCTATAAAAAGTATTATTTTGGAAAAATGGCGGTCTGTGTTAAACCGCTATTTTTTGTAAGGGCGTTAATGGGGGTCACCATGAATTTTTTTAAAAAAGATAAACGGGTGACCTGGAATAATAAATAAATCCCTATATGCTGATTTCTTTACATTAAAAGAAATTCTGAAAATTAATCCATATGAATATTCTACTGACCGGCGGAAACGGATTTATCGGCAGGGCCCTTTACCCCGGATTGATAGAAAAAGAACATACCGTGACGTGTATGATTCGTAAATCCGGCACCCATTCGTCTGACCCGGAACGACTCTTCAACAAGGTAGCCTATTTTGATAATCTGAATGAGGAAACCGGATTTAAACCGCTAATGTCCGGGGTTGATGTGGTTGTCCATCTGGCTGCACGGGCCCACATGCTGCTGAAATCCGAATATGATATGCAAAAAGAGTTTATGGATATCAATTTCCTGGGAACAAGAAATCTTGCAGAACAGGCCGCAGAACAAGGGGTGAAGCGATTTGTATTCATCAGCTCCATCGGAGTGAACGGTAAGTCGACAAAAGACAGGGGCCCCTATACGGAACAGGATATAGAAAAACCCTATAACAGCTATACCACATCAAAATTGTTTGCCGAAAAAGCACTTCGAAAAATTGAAGCGGAAACCGGTATGGAAGTGGTCATCATCAGACCTCCTCTTGTATACGGGCCCCATGTGAAAGCCAATTTTTTAAAGCTGTTAAACCTGGTTCACAGCGGTATTCCTCTTCCATTGGCCCGTGTAAACAATCAGAGAAGTTTTATCTCTATCAATAACCTGGTGGATGCCATCTGTGAATGTGCCGTTCATCCGGCTGCCGCAGGAGAAACCTTTCTGGTCAGCGACGGACCGCCGTTGTCGACCACCCGGTTACTTGAAAAGATATTTGAAGCATTTGACAGATCGCCTAAATTGTTCTTTTTTCCGGAAAAAATATTTAAAATCGGACTGATGCTGATGCGAAAAAAAAATATCTATGACCGGTTGTGGGGAAGCCTGGCGGTTGATTCAGCATGGATCGGCAAACGTATTGGGTGGCAGCCGGAACAGACCTTTGAGCAGGAAATTAAGAAAACCGTTCAATGGTATTTAACGGGGTATTTAAAGGAAAAGGACCCGGCGCATGATTCCAGCAGGTAGAGCAGTTTTTCAGCTGTGATCTGCAAACAATAGTGCTGCTCGACTTTCTTCCGTCCATGATATCCCATTTTTTTTCTGAGCGGTTTATCCTTCGATAATCGGGTGAGGGCCGATACCCACTCTTTTTGTGAAGAGACTAAAAGCCCGTTTTTTTCATGATCCACAATATCGATGTTTGCCCCGATTGCCGAAGCAATCACGGGTTTCCCACAGGCCATATATTGAATCAGTTTATATCCGCACTTTCCACGGGTCCATGGCGTATCAGGCAGCGGCATAATGCCGGCATCAATCTGGTTCAAAAATTGACTTTCGGTTTTTTCCGACCATGCCACATCCGTGACCCTGATCTGTTTTATGTTAACGGGGCCTGCCCCCATTGTCATCAGGCATGCGCCGGCCTCTTTACCGACTTTTTTCAATGCAGATTTAACACTGTAAAGGTAGTGAGCCGTCACAGGCGAGCCGATCCAACCGATGGTAAAAGGGTCCCCTGATTTTGAGGCACCGGTCTCTGTATGTACTGTATCAAGCGGATACCGGTCGATATCAACAACCGTGGGCAGGATCTCAACTCTTTTTGCCCCTGCTGCATGAGCCCGGTCTGCCAGATAGGTGTTTCCTGCAATCACCAGGGTAGCATGTCTCATAATCCGATCGATTTTCCGCCCGATGAGACGTTGTACCCACTTGTTTGGGTGTCTGTCATATCGGTGGAAAATAGCATCGTCATAATCCACTGCATACCGGATACCGGACCGGTAAAGAGAGTGTTCCGCCCAGGCCGGCAGCCATGGGAAGAGCTCGCTTTCAATCCACAACAGATCATAGTTCCGGCCGTTGACAAGTTGCAAGATTCGCTGAAAATATCGGGTGATGATATGCATTTTTCTTTTCTTTTTTCCGGAATAAAGATCAGTTAGATACGAATCATCCAGAAGCGGAGACACATCAACCCGGATGCCTTGTTTTCGAAGAAACGGCAGATATTGAAACGACCTGAGCCTGCTGCTGGCACCCATCCGGTCATATCGGCTAAGCAACAATATCTTCATTATTCTTTTTGAAGCCTCAAGGTATATTTAATTTCATAGCAGGGAACCAGATAGCAGAAAAATTCTTCATACAATTCTTTTAGATAGGTGCTCAGATTGAAGATGAACTGGAAGGTCTTTTTGATCGCCCACCGGATATAGAAAGGCCGGGGAGATTTGAAAACCAAACCAACCTCTTCAAGGATAAACAGAGTGCGCTCCTGGTAGCGGGGAACTTTCCTGGAAAAAATATCATCCCGGGCAAAGTATGAAAAACTGTAAAGTCCGAAATGGGTGGTGTGGGTATAGTCGGAATAAAAATACGGATTTGAAAAATGGGGCACCACCACCTCAAGGCGGCCGTCATTTTTAAGGATCCGTTCAATTTCCCGGATCAGTCCTTTCAGATCGTCAACATGTTCGAAAAAATGGTAGGCGTATACGGCGGTAATTCGATTGTCAGGGATCTCTTTTAGCACGGCATGGACATCCCCCTGAATATCAACATCGTCATAATCAAGGATATCGATTCCAACCGCATCTTTGTGGTGTTTCCGGCTCCCGCAGCCCAGTTCAAGGACCATTTCCCCGGGAACATGGATGTTTTTTAAAATATGATGTTTGTCATTTATTTCCATAACAATTACGTATCCGTTCTTTTTTCCGGATTTTCGAGACTCTCAAGATCATTTCGGCCGGGGCAAATCCGTTTATAAAGGTTGCCTGTTTTTGTTTTGACAACCTGCCTTTCAATTGAAGTTAAAAGATAAAACCAGACAAAGCCCAAATAAGACGGCAGGAACAATAGGATATACAAGCCTTTTTGATACACGCCTGTCACGGTAAAGGCAAGATAAAATAAAAAGACTGTGCCCGGAAAAAGACCCCCCCATCTGCGATGATCCACTCTGAGTTCAACCATTTTGATTGCGATGAAAAACTGAATCGATGTGTCAACGGCAAGCCGCACGGACCAGGCAACTGAGGCGCCTACGATACCGTAGTAATGGGTTAAGACTAAAAATCCGGCCAGATAAAACGGGATTTGAATCAGGTGCAGCTTGGCAGTGATGTC
Source organism: Desulfobacula sp. (assembly GCA_028280105.1). Lineage (GTDB taxonomy): Bacteria > Desulfobacterota > Desulfobacteria > Desulfobacterales > Desulfobacteraceae > Desulfobacula. The sequence continues at coordinate 28,054 of JANQML010000013.1, forward strand.
CGGTCTGCCCGCCCCCTGTATCAATGCATAGGGGACCTGGCCGAGACAGAGAAAAAAAACGCCCAGACAGAGAAACTGCATCACCAGGCCGCTTTCCCGGGCAAAGGCCGACCCCAGCCAGATATAAAGCCCGTCATAAGATAAAAGCGTGAGGAGCAGACAGAGGGGAAAGAGCAGGATGAACACGGATTTAACACCGGTGGAGAAGATGTCGGCAGCCCTCTCTTTATCCCCTGCATAGGCAGATGAAAAAGCCGGGAAAAAGACAGCCATCATCGCACCGGAAACCAGGGTCAATTTCGTGACAATCTCTCCCGGTGTGGCGTAATAGGTAACGGCAGCAACGGAAATCATCCCGCTGATAAAAAATCGATCCACGTAAACCAGAATGGGACTGATGATATTGGTGACGGTCATCCATCCGCCAAATTTCAATAATGCTTTGGCGGTCTGTTTTTCAAAAAACATGCCGTTTAAAAGAGAGGGAACCAGTTTAAAACAAAAAAAGGCCTGAACCATGCAGGCAACCATGCGCCCGGCCAGGAGCAGTGCGACAATATGAAAGAGGCTCACGGAAAAAGACAGGATCAATACCGGTGCGACAAAGGTAAATATGCCAAGGGGAATGCGTACAACATTGGTCAGGTCAAACCGCTGATATGCATCCAGGACCCCTCTTAGAGCGATGCTGATGAGGATCACCGGTACAAAGCATGCAATAAGGAAAAAAGCATCCCGGGTCTCTTTTTGTATATCCACCGGGATGTTCAGGCCCGAAGTTGCCAACCAGGGCAGACACAGGGCTGTTCCGGCACTGACAATGATTCCAAAGGCCCCCATCACCACCAGGCAGGTCCGGATTAAAACCGGGATTTCCGCCTCCTTATTTGAGCCCAGTTTTTCCGCCACCAATTTGATCAAAGCCCGGCCCAAACCCAGATCGAACAGGCCGATATAGCTTATTAACACCCAAACCAGGGTCAATACGCCGAATCGGTCCGTACCCAGGCCTTTAATCAGGACGGGAATGGTGAAAAGAGCAACAAAGAGAGGCGCTCCGTAGCCGACAAGATTCAGGATGGTGTTGCGGGCAAGGAGACGGCCGCTGGTCAGATCCCTGATTTGTTCCTCTCTTTTTTTGAATCCGCTCAATTCTATATTCAGATCCCAAACTTTTTTGATAAAATACCTTCTTTCAGCCGGGTTTGGTGTTCTACCCGGAAATATGAGTGACTTTACATTGGAACCGATCTGAAAACAAGATCCGGTCCCCGGATATGAAGAAAAAAACCGATTCACTTGCCGTTGGATAGGGTTCCGTGATAATTAACCATCCAAATCCATTTGCCGGCGTCGATCCCAATCAAATGAAAAAAAGAGTATATACGAATAAAACATGTGTGGAATAACCGGGTTTATATCATTAAAAGCAGATTCAAAAGCAGATCTGACTGCCGCCATTGAACGCATGACCCGGCGGCTCAGCCACCGGGGCCCGGATGACCAGGGGGTATTTGTTGATGAGAAAGCAGGTGTGGCCCTGGGACACCGGCGTCTCTCCATTATTGATCTCTCCAAAAACGGCAGGCAGCCCATGACGTCGGCATCCGGCCGGTTCGTTATGGTTTACAACGGTGAGATCTATAATTACCAGTCCCTGGCAAGGGAACTGGATCAGTATGGGGTTGTCTGGAAGGGATATTCCGACACAGAAGTGCTGTTGGCCGGTTTTGAGATCTGGGGCATGGAGAAAACACTGAAGAAAACCAACGGTATGTTTGCCCTGGCGCTCTGGGATAAAGAAAAACGGTCGCTCTTTCTCGCCCGGGACCGGATGGGTCAGAAGCCGCTGTACTATGGGTATCATCAGAATTACTTTTTTTTTTCATCAGAAATAAAAGCGCTTAAGGCCCACCCATCCTTTCATCCGGAAATAAGCCGGGATGCTGTCATCCGATTTTTGAGATTTTCGTATGTCCCGACACCGTATTCCATATACAACGGAATACATAAATTAACACCCGGCACCTCTGTTGAGATCCCTTTTCACTGTCTGAACAATCAGCAGATACTCCCGCCCCAACCGTACTGGGATCTTAAAAAGATCGCACTGGCCGGTATCGCAAATCCGTTCTCTTGCAGTGAGAATGACATGCTTGACCGGTTGGACCGGGTGCTTGCAAAAGCGGTCTCCCGCCGGATGATCTCAGATGTGCCGTTGGGGGCATTTTTATCCGGAGGAATCGATTCGTCATTGATCGTTGCCCTGATGCAGCAAAACAGCACCCGGCAGGTGAAAACATTTACCATTGGATTTGGTGAGAAAGCGTTTAATGAAGCAGATGTTGCCCGGGCTGTGAGCCAGGCACTCAAGACAGACCATACTGAATTGTATCTTACGCCCGGGCATGCCCTGGAAGCCATTCCGGTATTGCCCGGGTTGTTTGACGAGCCTTTTGCCGATTCATCCCAAATCCCTACATTTCTGGTGTCAAAAATGACAAAATCCCATGTGACCGTGGCGCTTTCCGGGGATGGCGGGGATGAGATGTTTGCCGGATACAATCGCCATTTCTGGGGCCGGTATTTATGGGAGAAGCTCGAATGGTTTCCCGTGTGGTGCCGGATCCTATGCAGCCGTTTAATGAAGGCTGTTCCAGCCAAAACATGGAACCGGTGGTTTGATCGCCTCAATCATGGTTTGCCCGGCAGATATCGGCAGCACCGGGCAGGGGATAAATTGTTCAAACTGTCCCAGGTCATGACGGCCTCGGACCGGAATGAGTTTTATTATCTCTTAACCTCCTGTTGGAAAAAACCGGCTGCCATTGTTGTCAACGGTAACGAACCGGATCATCCTGCCAATCGCTTCCATGATCGGCCTGCCATTTCGGATTTCACCCAATGGATGCAATACATTGATATGAAAACCTACCTGTGTGACGATATCATGACCAAGGTCGACCGGAGCAGCATGGGGAACAGCCTTGAGGCCCGCTCTCCTTTCCTGGACCCGGAGGTGGTGGCCTTTTCCTGGCAGGTCCCCATGGCGCTTAAAATCAGCCGGACAGAGGGTAAGATTCTTTTGAAAAGACTGCTTGGCCGTTACATTTCAAATGATTTGATCGACCGGCCTAAAAAGGGATTTGGCGTGCCCATTGACGACTGGCTTAGGGGGCCGCTTAAGGAATGGGCCCGGGATTTGCTAAATCCCAGGCGGCTGAGTAACCAGGGCATGTTTCAGGCGGGTCCCATACAAACCATGTGGAAGGATCATCTTTCCGGCCGGAACAATTATCAGTACCATCTGTGGAATGTATTAATGTATCAGGCATGGGCAGAATACTATGGACACGGATAAACGAGTCGTTTTTCTGGTAACCGAGGATTGGTATTTTTACTCCCATCGGATGCCCATTGCCAGGGGATTGATCAAATCCGGGTGCGAGGTGGTTTTACTGACCCGGGTGAATCAGCACAAGGCCCGGATTGAGCAGGAAGGTGTTAACGTTATCCCCCTTGGCCTTAAACGGGAATCCAAAAATATAATTTTTGAAATAAAAGCGGTTATTGAAATTGCTCTTCTCTATCGGAAATTGAAGCCCCACCTGGTTCACCACGTGGCAGTCAAACCGATCTTATACGGATCCATTGCCGCCATACTGACCGGGGTGCCGAAAGTCGTGAATGCCTTTGCAGGCCTTGGATTTATTTTTTCAGAGAAAAAAAAACAGATATCCCGTTTGATTCGGTGGGGCTTTATCCAGGCATACCGGTCGGTTTTTATGTCCGGAAAGATCCATGCTATTTTTCAAAATCCGGAAGACAAGGCATTGTTTGAGCAGCTTAAGATTGTGAATAAAAAGCAATCAACCCTGATCCGGGGATCAGGGGTCGACCCGGAGCAATACCGATGTATAAAAGAGCCCAAAGGAACGGTTACTATCCTTTTTGGTGCCCGGATGCTGTGGGACAAAGGTGTAGGCGAACTCATCCGGGCCGCAAGGATTTTAAAAAAAGAGGGCCTGATTTTTCGGGTGATTCTGGCCGGAGTTCCTGATCCCTCCAATCCCAATTCAGTGGATACACAGACACTTAGGAAATGGCATGATCAGGGGATTGCGGAGTGGTTTGGATTTCAAACGGATATGGCCAAACTCTTCTCTCAGGTGCATATTGTAACTCTTCCATCCTACCGTGAAGGGGTGTCAAAGTTTTTGATTGAAGCCGCATCCTGCGGCAGACCCATTGTCACCACCGATACTTCCGGATGCCGGGAGATTGTTGTGGACAACAAAAACGGGTTCCTTGTGCCTGTAAAAGATGCTGAGGCACTTGCCGGTGCCCTGTCAAAACTGATCTGTGACCCCGGTCTTAGAAAGAAAATGGGTAGCTGCGGCAGGATCATGGTTCTCCAATCATTTTCCGATAAAATCGTTGTTGAAAAAACCTTGGCGTTCTATAGGCAAGTATGGAATTGATCTCTCTTTTGTTTTATATGATATGTGCGGCAGTATTTGGCGGCGGCGGAGCCTGTTTGATTGCCCGGTTCGGGGCCAGGCTGAATATCCTCGACCGGGCCAATCACAGAAGTTCACACACCGGTGCCGTACCAAAGGGCGGGGGGATCGGTATATTGTTCACATTTGTTATAGTGGCCGTTCAGACCGGTTTTTCAGCCGCATTCTGGGTACCGGCCGTGGCTCTTTCATTGATCAGTTTTATGGGGGACCGGGTCGATCTGTCTGTTAAATTGAGACTGGGTGTTCAATTCTTTTGTGCGGTCATCGTTCTGGGTGGTTTTTTTGCGTCCGTCGGTTTAACCTGTTTTTATCTGCTGCCCGTTATGGCTCTTTTTATTGTGGGGACGGCCAATATTTACAATTTTATGGACGGGATAGACGGTATTGCCGGGATTACAGCCGTCAATGCCTTTGGATTACTGGGAGGATATGCATATAAAATCGGTGCTGGTGAGCCCTATATGGTTCTGGCCCTGGCGATGTCGGTTTCCTCTTTTGCCTTTTTGTTTTTTAATTTGCCAAAAGCCCGGGTCTTCATGGGGGATGTCGGCAGTGTGCTTTTGGGCTTTGTTTTTGCTTCAATGGTCGTTTTTCTCTCCGGGAACATAATCGATTTTTTCTGTATGTCCGGGTTTTTGTTTCTTTTTTATATGGATGAAATCACAACCATGGCAGTACGGTATAAAAACGGAGAGTCTCTCACAAAAGCCCACCGCAAACATCTTTATCAGCTCCTGGCAAATGAGATGGGTGTTGCCCACTGGAAAATTGCCGTTGGATACGGTCTCTTTCAATGGGGGATCGGCCTTTCTGTTCTTTTTTTCAGGTCCCATGGAATGGGTTTGATTTTATTATTGTATACGGTTTACACTATCTTGTTTTTTATTTTTTCCAATTCAGTTAGAAAAAAGGTGCTGATCCAATGAAAATAAGGATTTCCAGAAATTTATATATCATCCTCTGCCTGGACATTCTTCTGATCGCTCTCTCTTTTTATGTGGCTCATCTCTTTCGGTTTGATTTTATGATTCCACCGTGGGCAATGGATAAATTCTATTCCATGCTGCCCTATGTTTTAATCGTAAAAATATTTTGTTTCTATTTTTTTGACCTCTACAAAGGGATGTGGCGATACACGGGTTTAAATGATCTGCTGAATGTTGTGAAGGCCTGTGTGAGCAGCGGGCTGATCATTGTTGTTCTCATCCTGTATATAAACCGGTTCGAAAATGTTTCCCGGTCTGTTTTTATCATTGACGGATGCCTGACGCTGATCGCCATTGCCGCCCTAAGAGTGGCAACCCGGCTGGTATTTGAACAATTTACCGAGAATGTAAGTGTCCAGGATATAAAAGATGTTTTTTTAAATATGTTTAAGGTGACACCCGGACATAGCCGGGGCGTTCTGATCATCGGAGCCGGGGATTGCGCTGAAAAGATCTGCCGGGAGATTCGTGAAGATGCGGCTTTGAAATATCATGTTATCGGTTTTTTAGACGATGATATCTCGAAAATCGGCCGGAAAATTCACGGCATTGCCGTGATAGACACGATAGATGCCCTGAATCAGGTTACGCATACATCCGGTGTGGAAGAAGTTATCATTGCCATCCCTTCATTGCGGGCCGAAAGAATGCGGCAGATTGTGGATCTGTGCAAATCATCTGATATCCTTTTTAAAACCGTTCCCAGTATGGGCGAGTTGATAAATGGAAAAGTGACCGTCAGTTCGATACGGGATGTTGAGTACCGGGACCTGTTGGGTCGGGAACCGGTTGAACTTGAAAAAGAGAAAATCGGTTCCTATCTGGGGGGGAAAGTTGTCCTGGTGACCGGCGGGGGCGGTTCCATCGGAAGAGAATTGTGTAAACAGATCTGTATCTTTAAACCTGAGAAAATCATTCTTTTCGAAAGAGGAGAGACCCCCCTGTACGATATTGATCTGGAATTAAAAGAAAAGTTCCCGCATATCCGGATCATACCGGTTCTAGGGGATATCCAGCACAAAGAGGAGATCGTCTCTGTATTTAAGAGATACCACCCGGATATCATCTTTCATGCCGCCGCCTATAAACATGTGCCCATGTTGGAGCTTCATCCACAAAAAGCATTTGAAAATAACGTCATCGGGACTGAGAATTTAGTGGATGTGGCAATAGAATTTAAGAGCTTTAAATTTGTTCTGGTCTCAACGGATAAAGCCGTGAATCCGGCAAATGTCATGGGTGCCAGCAAACGGATTGCAGAAATACTCCTCCAGAAAATAAGCCTGGATAAGAGGTTGAGAACCCGTTTTATCACGGTCCGGTTTGGCAATGTGATCGGCAGTGCCGGCAGTGTGATTCCATTGTTTAAGGAGCAAATCAAGCAAGGCGGGCCCGTAACGGTTACCCATCCGGAGATGACCCGGTATTTTATGCTGATCCCTGAGGCCTGTCAGTTGATCCTCCAGGCCGGTGCCATGGGAAAAGGCGGGGAAATCTATGTGCTTGAAATGGGTAAACCGGTGAATATCAGTGATATGGCAAAGGATTTAATCCGGTTCTCCGGATTTGAACCTGGCGTTGACATTGAAATCCAGTATGTTGGATTGCGTCCGGGGGAAAAATTATTTGAAGAGCTCATCACGGCGGATGAGTTTGTTGTGCCGACCGCGCACCCTAAAATTATGGTTTTAAACAGTGAAACAAATGATTTCAAATCTTTGGATAGGGATCTGGATCAATTAAAACAGATTTGCCGGGAAGACCCGGACACCGGCAAAATTAAACAGGGCATACAAAAAATTGTTCCAGAGTATCAAGACGGATCCCATTAACAAAATCAAGAATGAACCTTGGTTGGATAAAAAATACTAAAAAAATTCCTCTTTTTTTATCAATTTTATGTAAAAATCAGGGTTTTCCCTGATTGATTTTCTCTTTATCATTTACTACTCTCTTTTGAATTGTGGGGAAAGTCTAAAATTATTGAACTTTTTTGATAGATGATAGGCTTTCCGGAGATCAAAAATTTAAATGAAAAGGAGGGTAATTCATGAAAAGGGTTAAACGTTTTTCAATTTTGGTTTTGATCGGAATGATGCTTGCTGTTATGAACCAACCGGTATGGGCGGGTCAGGAAAAGATCAATATTAACACGGCAACGAAAAAGGAATTGGTGGAATTAAAGCATGTGGGGGATAAGATTGCCGATCGGATTATTGAATATCGAAAAGCCCAGCCATTTGAAATGATCGAAGATATAATGAAGGTCAAAGGGATCGGGCCCAAAGTCTATGAGGCCAATAAAGACCGGATGACGGTAAAGGATTAGACGGCAGGTTGCCAGGGACACATTCGTCCTGATTCCCAAAACAAAAACCGATTGCTTGATTTGACCGTTTTTTGTATTATCATAAAAGACCATGTTTGAATTTTCAGCATGGTCTTTTATATTGAAGGTTACCTCTAACATTAAAGTAACGGGTTGTTGCTTAAAAGTGTTAACCGCAAAGGAGAATAGCAGGCTTGGAGCTATATAAATCATATTCAAAACGATTATTCTGGGTTGTCACTATTTTTAGCATACTGACAGCCGTCGGGGTTTTGGCCGCGCTCTATCTGGGTATAATGCAATATTCAATTCATTTTCCAGACGGCATTGGACAGGATGCTGCGGTCCGGATAACGGACTGGCTATCACAACAGGTTCAGCTGATTTCCGCCCAATACTATAGAATCATTCTGCCAAGTGTCTTTTTTTTCTTTCTATTGGTGGGCTGGCTGATTTGGCTGATCTTGAAACTCAGTATGTCCGGCACGTTTACCCGTATCCAGGCCGGTTTAGAGGAAAAACAAGTCCCCCGGAGAAAAAAGAAAGATTTTATCGATCAAAGAATCGAACAGGATCGAAAGAGACGATTGTACCTGCATGCACTTTCAGTGTGTCAAAGGGAAGGCCGGCTGCTTGATTTTTTTGATGAAGACCTAAATGAATATGATGATGAACAAATCGGTGCTGCAGCCAGAAGTATTCAGGAAGATTGCAAAAAGGTTGTAAAAAAATACATCAATCCAAGACCGGTCATTGAAAAAGAAGAGGGCGAATCGATTACAGTGGAAAAGGACTTTGACATTGATGCCGTCAAATTGATCGGGAATGTGTCCGGAGAACCACCCTTTGAAGGGATTGTGACACATCGGGGGTGGAAAGCCGGTAAACGGGATATTCCCAAGTTATCGGACATTCAGGATTCAACCATCATCACCCCGGCAGAGGTCGAGATACAATGATGGCGTCTCAGTTGATATAGGAGCTGTTTTGGAACACCGGGATAAACAATCTGACAGGCAATATGTGATCGGCATTGATCTGGGTACCACCAATTGTGCCGTCTCCTACGTGGATATGGCTGCATTGAGAAACGATTTCCAGGAAAAAAAGACAATAGAAAAAAAAAAATATTTAAAAGTCTTTAATATTCCGCAGTTGACCGGCCATGGGGAATTCACGAAAATTTCCGTCCTTCCTTCTTTCTTATACATACCCGGGGAATATGATATTTCAAAAGAGGTGTTGAAACACCCCTGGAAAAAAAGAGAAGATCTCTTTGCCGGAAGTTTTGCAAGGGATCATGGCTCTAAAATTCCCTCAAGGCTTGTCTCCTCTGCCAAAAGCTGGCTGTGCAATACCAACGCAGACAGAAAGGCAAAGATTCTTCCCTGGGGATCTGAAGGATTTGACAAAGTCTCTCCGGTCACAGCCACTTCAGAATATCTGTCTCATATAAAGAGTGCATGGAATCATTTTGTTAAAGATGAAGACCGGTTTCTGGAAAATCAGTTTATAGTGATTACTGTTCCTGCCTCTTTTAACGAAGAGGCGCGTGAGTTGACAATGGAAGCGGTGAAGCTGTCGGGAATGGGAACCTCGGTCACACTTCTTGAAGAACCCCTTGCCGCATTTTATTCCTGGCTGATCGACCATGAATCAGACTGGCAGGATATTGTCAAGCCAAACGACCTGATCCTTGTCTGTGATGTGGGGGGCGGAACCACCGATTTCAGCCTGATCAGTCTGAAGCCATCGGAGGGAAGCCCGAGGTTTGAAAGAATTGCCGTTGGCAATCACCTGATTTTGGGGGGTGACAATATCGATTTGGCACTGGCCAAAAGGGTTGCATCAAAGTTTAAATCAAAAAAGGCGCTGACATCGGATAAATGGAAGACCCTTGCCCACCGGTGCCGGGAAGCAAAAGAACGGATACTTGAAAAGGGGGATGCATCGGTTCGTATAACCATTAAAGGGGAAGGCCGTCTGTTGATTGCAGGCACCCTTGCAGCGGATTTGACCAGGGAGGATGTTGAGGCCGTTCTTACGGAAGAATTCTTTCCGGATGTCACAGCAGGCGCTCTGGGCAAAATGACACCGGGAAAAGAGATTGCGGATTTCGGACTGCCGTTTGAAACGGAAGCTGCTGTCACAAGTCATATCATTCGGTTTCTTGAGGCCCATAGACAGGATGTGCATGATCATCTTTCAAAGGCCCCGGTTCCGGACTTTATCCTGTTTAACGGGGGAACGCTTAAGCCTGATTTGGCTCAAAATAGAATTCTTGAAGCTGTCAGCCGTTATTTTCAGACAACTGAAACGTTAACAAGACCAAAAACACTTGAAAACAACAGTCCTGAACTGGCGGTCGGCATGGGTGCGGCTTACTACGGAATGGTGAAGCAGGGGGAAGGTGTCCGGGTGGGAAGCGGAAGTCCCCTGAACTATTACTTGGGCGTTTCCGCCGGATCGGAAGGGACAAGACCGAAAGCGGTCTGTCTGGTTGAACGGGGCCTGGATGAAGGAACCGCCATTGATCTATCTCAAATGAGATATGAAGTCCGGGCCAACGAACCGGTCAGTTTCGATGTATACAGCTCCAGCTTCAGGTCCGGGGATCGTTCCGGTGATATGCTTGAGATTGATGACACAATGACGGCAATGACACCGATTCAGACCATCATCAAGTTCGGTAAAAAATCAGACAAAAAAACGATTCCGGTCTCCATTGGTGCCGAATACACGGAGTTGGGAACTCTCTCCATGTACTGCTATTCCGGTGTAAGTGATCACAAATGGAAACTTCAGTTTCAGCTCAGGGATCACCAGGAGTCGGGAACGGCACCGGAAACGGAAGTCTATGATGAATCATTGATACAAGAGGCAAGTTCTTTTGTTGAAACCACTTTCCAGGAGACAGATCCTAAAAACACCGGCCTGCAAACCATTGCCAGAAAGATAGAGGCCATTGTGGGGCAAAAAAAAGCCAACTGGCCCCTGTCGTTTTTACGGTGTCTGACAGATAAATGTATCGAGGTCGCCGACCAAAGAAAGCAGTCTCCGGAGCATGAGGCCAAGTGGTTGAATCTCACCGGGTTCTGCATGCGGCCGGGATTTGGCGATGCCTTTGATCCGGAGCGGATCAAGAAGTTGTGGCGCGTCTACTTGTCTGGCGTTGAATATGAAAAATCAAAACAGAATCGTCTTGAGTGGTGGATATTCAACAGAAGGATAATGGCCGGTCTGAAAGCCGGACAGCAGCGCCAAATGTTTCAGGATATCTCTCCTGTCCTTTTAAAAGGAAAGAAAAGCAGGATAGATGTATCACCACAAGAGCAGATCGAGCTCTGGATGGCTGCCGGAAACATGGAGCGGCTTCTGGTGAAAGATAAAACGGTTCTTGCCAAAGCCCTGTTGCCGCGGTTGAAACCGGGTAAAAAACAGCATGGCTTATTCTGGACCCTTTCAAGATTGGGGGCCAGGGAGTTGCTGTACGGCTCAGTGGACCGAGTGGTTCCTGCGAAGGAGGTGTTGCGGTGGATAAACCAAATAGTGAAAGTCTCCTGGAAAAAAACCGATCCTGTGGAAAACCTGATCGGCCAACTGGCAAGAAAAACAGGGGATCGGACACGGGATATAGAAGACCGTGACCGTCAGCGAATCGTCGAGTGGCTTAACACCCGGTCTGAAACTGATGCTGTGATTGCAATGGTTTCCCAAGCAAAAAAGATGGCAGTAAAAGAAAAGAACGTTCAGTTCGGAGAAAAACTGCCCAATGGTTTAATTCTGAAAGAATGATTTTTTTTACTTTTTTTAAAGAAAGTGTTTGACAAAAAAAATAAAAAAATATATTCTTATCGAGTTCTTCATCGGAAGAATCGACAAAGTTTTGATCTTTGAAAATTGGTCAGTGAGAAAAGAAGAGCGGGTCAAGAACAAGACCTTAAAGAGTTTAAAAAAGGATTATAACTGGAGAGTTTGATCCTGGCTCAGAATGAACGCTGGCGGCGTGCTTAACACATGCAAGTCGAACGAGAAAGGGATTGCTTGCAAT
>JANQML010000014.1 GCA_028280105.1 Desulfobacula sp.
TCAGCGGGGCGGACAATGCGCTCTATGAATCAAAGGAGAACGGCCGGAACCGAACCACGATATTTAAAGCGGGGAATTAACCCGAAAGGCGACCTCTAAAGTTTCAAACCGCATGAAAAAACGTTCAACACCGGTGTTTAATTCGAAGAGGGCTTGATTTTTAAAACAACAAGGGTCAGGTCATCCTGGGCGCTGTCAGTACTTCGAAAACCGTTAATGTCTTCAATCAGCCGTTCTATGATTTCGGTACAGCTTTTTCCGGCATATTTTCTAATACTCTCTTTTAACCGCTCTTTTCCATAGCTTTCACCCTCCGGGTTTTTGGTTTCCCACACCCCGTCGGTAAAGAGCGTCACGATTTGGCCGGGTTTCAATCCGGATTTTTGATTGATCTGATACGGATAGGACTGATCCAGTCCGAGTACGAGCCCCTCCCCTTCAAGCCGTTCAAACCGGTCGGTTTCAGGATCGTACAGATACCCGGGATCATGGCCGGCACGAATCCATTCCAACCGGTGTTCAGACGGATGGATCGACAGGTAAAACAGAGAGATAAAGTTACCGGATGCGCCAAAATCTTCACAAATCTGATGGTTAACATCTGAAATCATCTCATTTGCCGACCCTTTGAATCGTCTGCGGAGACGCAGACAGGACCGGACCGAGGCCATCAGCAGCGCCGAAGAGATGCCGTGACCGGATACGTCCGCAACCACAGCCTCTAAGCTTTGCCCGGCGGTGCCGGACGGGAGTATGAAATCATAATAATCGCCCCCGGTTTGATCACAAAAGATGCTTTTCCCTGCCATTTCAAGGCCGTTTACGGTCATGTTTTTTTTAGGCAGAAGATTTTGCTGCACCTCCTGGGCCAGATTCAGGGATCGGCTCATTTTTTCTTTTTCCTGCAGATCCCGGGCCACGGCATTGAGCACATCTCCGGTATAACCGATTTCATCATTGGAATAGATGGTTGCCCGTTCCGTGAAAATACCTTTTCTGATCCGGGAGAGCACGGTCATGATTTCCTGCACAGGGGTTTTTATATTCTGGGAGATGAAAAAGGTAATGAAAACGGCCATAAACGTAAAAAGAACGGTTTCAACGGCAATGGTTGTCTGAAGTTTGCTCAGAATCAGGCTCGCCGGAACCGTTCCGCTTTCCAGCCATTTTTTAGATTCGATGATATTGATATGAATAAAAAACAACGGCGTGACCGATCCGGCACAGACCAGCATAAAAAGCCGGGTGGAGATCCGGATGCGCCGGGTACCTTTGACTGAAGAAAGCCCGCCATTGGGAAAAAAGTATTGAATCAGATTATGCTGGATGACATGTTCGACCCAGAAGAAAGACAGGACAACCGTGATGATGCCGCATGCAAAACCTAAAAACGGTGCATTGGGCGAACCGATAATCCAGAAAATCAATGAACCGAAAAACCAGATAAAAGCATTGAGCAGGACAATAAAATAAGGCTCGTTGAGAATTCGTCGCCGGGCGGTTTCAAATAATAACGGATCAGGGGTCTCATCGTTTAAAATTTTTTTCAAACAGGTTCGCATGGGATACTCATAGACAAGGAGAATCGAACCACCAACAAAGAAAAACAGCAGAGACAGGGCCAGATCCATATTTTTGATAAAGACCAGCGACGGTTCCGACGGATCAATGACATTGATCCTGAAGATAATTTGGGTGATCAGGCTGCCGAGGAAATTGGCCAGCAGGCATCCGAAAAACATTTCATTGGAAAGGCGAAGGTATTCATATTTTTTGGACAGAATTTTCAAATGAGCACCCGGATCTGTTTTTATGATAGTCTCGATTCTGTTTTTCCGATGCCTGAATAGTAGCAGAAATAGGGTGTTTTTGCGATAGGCAAGTTGTGACAAACTGTAAAATTTCACACCGGATCAATCCGTTGGGTTTAATATATCTTTACACGTTTTTTTAATGCTGATAATTGGTTACCAGCAACGATGAGGTTTCACCCCAACGTTGGGAGTCGTCTCTAATGCCGTAAAGGCCATGAAGGCTCCAGTTTGTATCGTTTATCAATCCTATTGGAAAAAAATATGAGAAAAAATGAAAAAAAGATCTGGTTTCCTGCAATGGAATATGGCATCGGGTGGGGGCTGCCTGTGACCTGGCAAGGCTGGGTTGTGCTCCTGGCCTACTTGATTCTTACGGTTTCCGGCGCCTTTTTGATAGAGCCGTCCCCCGTGTTGATCATACCCTATATCATCTATGTTTTTTTATTGACCGTCATTTTATTGTTCATTTGCTGGAAAAAAGGTGAAAAGCCAAAGTTTCGATGGGGTAAAAAATCATGATCCATTTACCGGCAGCAGAATATACAAGGCAATAACCCATGAGAATCATTCATACGTCAGACTGGCATTTAGGGCGTTCTCTTTATGGAAAAAAAAGATATGAAGAGTTCGCTGCATTCCTTGATTGGCTCGGCAAGACGATTCAGGAAGAGCGCGTTGATGCGCTGCTGGTTGCAGGAGACGTATTTGATACCGGCACCCCCAGTAACCGGTCTCAGGCGCTTTATTACAGATTTCTTTGCCGGGTTGCAAATTCGTGCTGTCGGCATGTGGTCGTCATTGGGGGGAATCATGATTCCCCTTCATTTTTAAATGCCCCTAAAGAGCTGCTGAGGGCGTTGAACGTTTATGTCGTCGGCTCAATAGCCGAAGAATTGGAAGATGAAGTCATTGTTCTCTATAAAGATAAAGAGCCGGAGGCAATCGTATGCGCGGTGCCGTATCTGCGCGACAGAGATATCCGGATTGTGGAGCCGGGGGAAACCATTGATGATAAAAATGCAAAACTCCTTGAAGGCTTAAAAAAACACTACGAAGATGTCTGTAAAATTGCAGAAAAAAAACAGAGTGGGTTTGAAAAAGAAGGCCATACTGATATCCCCATAATTGCCATGGGACACCTTTTTACCGCAGGCGGCAAAACCGTTGACGGTGACGGCGTCCGGGAACTTTATGTCGGTTCCTTGGCCCATGTGGAAAAGGATCTCTTCCCTTCATCCATTGACTATCTCGCTCTGGGGCATCTGCACGTCCCCCAAACGGTTGGTCAGACGGAAAACATACGCTATTCAGGCTCTCCCATACCAATGGGCTACGGGGAAGCTAACCAGGAAAAAAAGGTGTTGCTTATTGAGTTCAACTCCCGTACCCCAAATATCCGGCCGCTTCCTATCCCCTGTTTTCAGCAACTGGTCCGCATTGCCGGTTCATTGGATGATATTCGTTCAAAGCTGGAAGCGTTGAAAAATGAAAAAAGCCGGGCGTGGCTTGAGATTGAATATACCGGCAGAGACATTTTACCGAATCTGCGTGAGATGATTGATGAAGTGCTGACAGATTCTTTTATGGAGATCCGGCGAATAAAAAACAGGCGTATGATGGACAAGGTGATTCGTTCCGTTTCTGAAGATGAAACACTTGACGATCTGGATATTGGTGAGGTTTTTACCCGTTGCCTGGAGACTTATGATGTCTCTGATGAAGACCGGGAAGAACTGACGGCATCCTATAACGAGATAATCAGATCTCTTCATGAGGATGACGTGAACGCGGAATAGAGAGATTTACTATGAAAATACAGGAACTCCGTTTTAAAAACCTTAACTCTCTCTATGGCGAATGGATGATTGACTTCACTGATCCTGAGTACATTTCAAGTGGGATCTTTGCCCTGACCGGTCCGACCGGTGCGGGCAAATCGACGATTCTTGATGCGATCTGCCTTGCCCTGTATGGAGCGACTCCCCGTCTGGGAAGAATTACAAAAAGCGGAAACGAAATTATGTCCCGCCGGACCGGCGAGTGTTATGCAGAGGTGGTCTTTGAATCTCAGGCAGGCCGGTTTCTTTGCCATTGGGAGCAACGGCGCGCCCGAAAGAAAGCGGATGGCAATCTTCAGGATCAGGAGCATCAGATTGCGGATGCCGATACCGGCAAACCCATTGAAACCAAAAAAAGCCGGGTTGCCGGGGTCATTGAGGAAAAGACAGGAATGGACTTTGACCGGTTTACCCGTTCAATTCTGCTGGCCCAGGGCGGGTTTGACACTTTTTTGAGGGCCGGTGTTGAGCAGAAGTCCAAAATTCTTGAACAGATCACCGGTACAAAGATCTATTCGGAGATATCTCGGCGGGTTCATGAGCGCCGGCGTAATGAGCGGGAAGAACTCAACCTTTTACAGGCTGAAACATCCGGGATCATGATTCTGGAACCGAAAGCGGAAAAGAAGATTCAAGCGGAACTTGAGGAAAAGCGGAAAGAGGAAACGCAGTTAGCGGAAAAGTCTGCTGAAACCGGTAAAGCGATTGAATGGCTGACCCTCATTGAAGGACTGAAAAAGGAAATCAACGGTCTTTCTGAGGAAACGGCTCAACTGGAGAACGCGATTGAAAGATTCATACCGGAACGGGAAAGGCTAAACCAGGCCATGAAAGCGGTTTCGCTGGATGGGGTTTACGCAACACTTGCCATCGCCCGAAAACAGCAGGCCGAAGATCAGGCAACTCTAAAGGCAGAAAAAGCAGCCCTCCCGGAAGTGGAATCCGCTGCTGATAAACAGGCTGAATCACTTAAGTCGGCAGAACGACTAACGGTTAAGGCCAGAGATGATCTGAAAGCGGCAGGGCCGCTTATCCGGAAAATCCGGTCACTCGATCAAAAACTTGTTGAACAGGAAAAGGCTGTTTCAGAAAATAGCCGGGATTGCAAAAGGGATGCGGCAAAGATCGATAAGGATAAAAAGGCCCGGCTTAAAAAGCAGGAAGAGAAAAACAGGGCTGAAAAAGCCCTGGGGATTGCCCGCGGTTATCTCAAAGCGAATGCACGGGATGAATGGCTGATCAGCGGTCTGGCCGGTATTGATGAACAACTGACCCGTCTGAATTCCAAACAGAAAGAGGCGGTTCAAAAAGAGGCAGATCTTAAAAATGCAGACATTGCCTTGGTGCAGGCGAAAAAGAACCTCGATGCTATTAAAAAGCAATGCAATACCCGCAAGCGGAAGGTCGATGGGGCAATAAAGAGGCTTGAGCAGGGAAAGGATGCCTTAAACGAATTATTGGGAGGCCGGCTGCTGCGCGAATACCGTACGGAGAAGGATGTCTTGCTTCGTGAAATGGCTTTTCTCTCAAAGATTGCAGCGCTTGAAGATCACCGGGCCAGGCTGGAAGACGGCAAACCCTGTCCCCTCTGCGGTTCAAAAGAACATCCGTTTGCCAAAGGGAATGTCCCGGCACCGGATGAGATGGAAAAAAAAATAGACTCGCTTTCAAAACTAATCCGTAAAGCCGAGAACCTGGAGGCCTCCAACAAGGAATTCGAAGAAAGGGTGGTCGATGCCCGCAAAAAATTGACCGACTGCGAGAAACGGGAAGTCAACGCAGCAAATGATAAAAAAGCGGCTGAAAAAACCCTTTCGGAACTGGCGGCCGGTTTAGAAAGGTTTCGGGCGGATGTTACCGGCCTGAACCATTCCGTGGCCGGAAAACTCCAGCCGCTCGGTATTACGGAAATACCGGATGATCTGTTAAAACTGCTTGATATCCTTAAAAATCGCCTAAGGACATGGCAGGCACAGGTCGGGAAAAAGGCGGAAATCGAAAAACAGATTACTGACATCAAAACCGAGATCAAACGACTTGATGCGGTTATTGAAACCCAAAGCATCTCTGTGACGGAAAAACGGGAACGGCTGAGACATCTGACAGAAGAATATGTTGCCGGAAATGATGAACGAAAGAAACTATATGGGGGTAAAGATCCCGACCAAGAAGAGAGTTTCCTGAACAGAGCCGTTTTGGATGCGGAAAAAGCGGAAAAGAAAGCCGGGAAACTGAACACTGAGCTGCAACGGAAACTGACGGCTAAAAGAACGCAGGTCGAATCCCTGAAAAATCGTATTGAGCAAAGGATGGCAGATCTGGAAAGAGCGGCGTCCGATGTTTCATCCGCACTTGAATCAGCCGGATTTTCAGATGAAAAACAATATATAGAGGCCCGGCTGGGACGTGAAGAACTAGAGGCTTTATCTTCCCGGGAAAAGGCATTGGACAAGAACCAAACAGAACTCAGAGCCAGGCAGAAGGATCGGGAAACGCGTCTGGCCGCAGAGAGAGCCAGAAAAGTTACTGACAAAACGCTTGAGGAGTTGGAGCCGCAGCTCAAGGCGTATGAAGAATCTATAAAGGCATTGCGTGATGCCATTGCCGGTCTCAGGCACAGGCTGAGCGAGAATACGGTTGCTAAAAAGCGGATAAAAGAAAAGCAGGTCGCCATTGAGGCCCAAAAAAAAGAGTGCCGTCGATGGGAAAAGCTGCATGGCCTGATCGGTTCTGCTGACGGGAAAAAATACCGCAACTTTGCTCAGGGATTAACCTTTGAACTGGTGGTTTCCCATGCCAACCGTCAATTGGAGAAGATGACCGACCGCTATCTGCTCATTCGGGATGGCGATCAGCCGCTGGCGTTGAATGTCTTTGATAATTATCAGGCCGGTGAAATCCGGTCGACCAAGAACCTTTCGGGCGGAGAAAGTTTCATTGTCAGCCTCACCCTTGCTTTGGGGCTTTCCCGGATGGCAAGCCGGAAAGTCCGGGTTGATTCGCTCTTCCTTGACGAAGGGTTTGGCACTTTGGATGAAAATGCTTTGGATACGGCGCTTGAATCCTTATCAGGTCTCAGGCAGGACGGTAAACTGATCGGAATTATTTCCCATATATCCGCCTTAAAAGAACGGATCCGCACTCAGATCAACATCAGACCCAAATCAGGCGGTAAAAGTACGTTGGCCGGACCGGGGTGCGCCAAAATCCAGGCTGCCCCAAAATCGTAATAGACGGATGGCGGGGCAGAATCATTACCCAACTCAAAAACAGCAGTGCTGTGAATATCCGGACCTGCCGGAAGAACCCTTTATATCCGGCATATGCTTTGCTTGGCCTTGTCAATGGCTGTCATCAGTTGAATGGGCAGGGGGTGATCGGCCTGGTATGCCAGGCCGACAATTCGTTCCAGTTTTACATTGCCGATGGGGCGGATGGCAAGATCGGCCCGGCGATTTACCGAATGGCGGGGGACAATGGAAATACCCAGTCCGGCAGCCACCAGGTCCAGGGCATATTCTTCCGTATTGACCGTGGCCTTTGAGTTAAAACGAACACCGTGTCTGCGCAGGGCGTCATCCCAGGTTTCCCTGGCATCACAGAATTTACGGCTGATAAAGGGCAGTCCGTTCAGATCTTGCAGGATAATGGTTTCCTGGTTGCAAAGTTTGTGTCCAAGGGGCATGGCAACCACATAATCATCCACCCAGAGATTGTGGAACGCCTCATTCTGCAGAACCATGCTTTTAGAAATAATCCGGGCATCGGCCTCTTCGTTCCAGTCAACAACCGTTAAGTTCAGTTTCGGCAAAGAGGTGATCAGCGCTTTGATGATCAGGCCCACACGTTCTCCGGACAGAAACGGCATCAGGGCAAGCCTCAGGTGAATCAGCGCAGGCGGGATGTCGAACAACCCCTGCATGGCCTGTATTTCATTGATGACCTTCAGTGCGGACGGATAGAGTTCTTTTCCCATTTGGGTCGGGCTGACCCCTTTGGCATGGCGGATGAACAACTGCCTGTCAAGTTCCTTTTCCAGTTGGGCAATGGCCGCAGAAACCGACGGCTGTGAAACAAAACACCGTTTGGCAGCCCGGCTGAAACTCAGTTCGTGATAGACGGAAATAAAATATCTCAGGTTTCTGATCTCCATAGCTATTCCTTTTGCTGATGGCCTGTATGGTGTTGATTTTTTCCTAAACGAATTTAATTACTTGAAAAGTAAAAGAATTGTCAACAATGAAATAGATGGGTGTTTTGGTTTTTGTGTTCCCGGATACGTTTGTCATAGGCAACGCCTATGCCCCATAATAATAAATAATATTTTACCTTTCTTTTCATTCGGCTTACCATCGTTTTTTATAAACCGTAAGATGAACCCGATTAAATCGAAAAAAAGGAGGACATGATGGACTTTTTAAAGGATCTGAACATTCAGGAAAAGAACTTTGGTGCTTCAACCGGACTGGAATGGAACAGCACAACGGATCAGGGCGAGCTTGAAATCACCTCGCCGGTGGACGGTAAAAAGATTGCCGGTGTCTACCTTGCCTCTGAAACAGACTACGAAAAAATCATTGCCAAAAGCCAGGCTGCGTTTGAGCAGTGGCGCATGGTACCGCCACCCAAACGGGGGGAGATTGTCCGCCAGATCGGTTTGAAATTCAGGGCCTACAAAGATGCTTTGGGCAGGCTTGTCTCCTACGAGATGGGCAAGTCGTTGCAGGAGGGAAAAGGGGAAGTACAGGAGATGGTGGATATCTGTGATTTTGCCGTGGGTCAGTCGCGTCAGCTCTACGGCAGCACCATGGCCTCTGAGCGGGAACTTCACCGCATGTACGATCAGTATCATCCCCTGGGCACCGTTGGCACGATTTCGGCTTTCAACTTCCCGGTTGCAGTCTGGTCCTGGAACGCTATGATTGCAACGGTCTGCGGTGACACCAACCTGTGGAAACCGTCTTCCAAAGCACCGCTTTGCGCCATTGCCGTCCAACATATTCTCAGCGATGTGATCCGTGCCAACAACCTGCCGGAAGGGTTGTTCAATCTGATCGTCGGGCGGGGATCGTCCGTGGGTGAAAGGATGCTCAACGACAAACGGGTTCCCTTGATCTCCATCACCGGTTCCACAGAGGTCGGGCGCCACGGCGCCCAGGTGATTGCCAAACGGTTCGGCAAATCCATTCTGGAGCTGGGCGGCAACAATGCCGTTATTTTAACCCCCCATGCCAATCTGAACATGGCCCTGCCCGCCATTGTTTTCGGTGCCGTGGGGACCGCAGGCCAGCGGTGTACCACCACCCGCCGGCTCATTATCCATGAATCGATTTACGATAAGGTAAAAGAGACGATTATTACCGCCTACAAAGGGTTAAAAATCGGCGACCCCCTTGATGAAGCCAATCATGTCGGGCCCCTTATCGATACGGACGCGGTTCGACAATTTACCAGCGCACTGGAGAAGATCCGGGCAGAGGGCGGAAAGGTGGTGTACGGCGGATCCGTATTGGAAGGTGAGGCATATCCGTCCGACTGCTACGTGGTTCCGGCAGTGGCGGAAGTGGAGAATCACTTCAACATTGTTCAGGAGGAGACATTTGCCCCGATTCTCTACCTGATCAGATACACAGGAGAGGTGGACAACGCCATCAAACTGAACAACGGGGTTGTCCAGGGGCTCTCCTCGGCCATTTTCACTGAAAATATCTGTGAGGCGGAAACCTTTCTTTCCGCCCAGGGGTCGGACTGCGGCCTGGCAAACGTGAACATCGGCACGTCCGGTGCCGAGATCGGCGGTGCGTTTGGCGGAGAAAAAGAGACCGGCGGTGGACGGGAATCCGGTTCCGATGCATGGAAAGCCTATATGCGGCGGCAGACCAATACGATCAACTATGGAAAAACCCTGCCCCTGGCCCAGGGCATCAAGTTCGATATTTAACGGCAACAGGCACCCCGGTCACGGCCCGGGGTGCCTGTTCGCAATAATCCGGGCAAGGTTTTTTCCGGTTTGTTTATAAACATATTCAAAGATGTTAAAGGATGATGTACATAGAATCGAAACTATGCCATATAAAAGAAATCAATTAATCACCGGCGGAAATCGGAACCGACTTTCAAGACGTTAATAAAAAATACGGAAATCAGATATAATTGAAATCTTTCATCACAACCATGACATTTAAAAATAAACAGACGAGGAAAAAATGGAACTAAAAATTCACCCCATCGGTGTGGCCCATACCCCTTTTAATGATCCGGAGGGGATGCCTATTCAGCCCAGAGGGGCAAAAGACGTTACCGGCACCATCGTTCTGGACAAAGCGTATGAGAAAGGATTAACCGATCTTGACGGATTTTCCCATATCATTGTTCTCTTTCATCTTCACCGGTCCAAAGGGTATGACCTGATGGTCACTCCGTTTCTGGACGATCAAAAGCGGGGTCTTTTTTCCACCCGGGCGCCCCGGCGGCCCAACCCCATCGGACTGTCCGTGGTCCGGCTGCTCGGCATCAAAGGCAATACCCTGACCATCCAAGGCGTGGATATGCTGAACAAGACACCGATCATTGATATCAAGCCCTTTGTCCCCCTGTTTGACACCAATGAGGACACGGGGGAGGAACTTAGACTGGGCTGGCTTGAAGAGGCCCAGAATAAGGCATCTGAAAAACGGTCGGACAAGCGGTTTATCAAAAACTAACGGGCCGGAAATATGCTTGAAGGCGATTATGTCCACCCGGATTACCGGTTTAACCGCAGGGAGTTTGCAGGGGCTTTGGGCGACCTGGGTACGATCCTGCCCATTGCCCTGGGGATGATCCTTGTCAATGGCCTGAGCGCCGCCGGTCTCTTCTTTTCCGTCGGTCTGTTCTATATCATCACAGGGGTCTACTTTAAAATCACGGTGCCGGTACAGCCCATGAAGGTCATTGGTGCGTATTCCATCGCCACCATGATGAGCATGGAACAGGTCATGGCCTCATCGCTTCTGATGGCTCTTTTCCTGCTGGTGATCGGGTTGAGCGGTACCATCAACGTGATCGGCAAATATGCCCCCAAATCCGTGATCCGGGGGGTCCAGCTTTCCACCGGGATGCTGCTCATGTCCCAGGGGGTGAAAATGGTGGTGGGCACGGCAAAGATCCAGCAGGTCTATGACATGGCTGAACCGTATCTGAAGATTCAGTCCCTGGGGTCCCTTCCCATTGGTATCGTGATCGGAACGGCCGGTGTGATCCTCACGCTTTTACTGCTGGACAACAAAAGACTGCCCGCCGGACTGGTGGTCGTGGGAACCGGTCTATCTGTCGGTTTGCTGATGGGAAATAAAGAGGCAATAATGCCGGTTCAGCCCGGATTTTACCCGCCTCCCTGGATGCCGTTCGACTTTCCGGCAACCGCAGATTTTACCTTTGCCGTTTTTGCCCTGGTTCTGCCCCAGATCCCCATGACCGTGGGCAATGCCGTCATTGCCAACAAGGATCTGGCCGTGTCCTATTTTGGAGAAAAATCGAGAAAAATGACCTATAAAAGCCTCTGTCTCAGCATGGCTGCCGGAAATCTGATTTCATTCTTTACCGGCGGCATGCCGCTGTGCCACGGTGCGGGCGGTTTGGGAGCCCACTACCGGTTTGGTGCACGGACCGCCGGTTCCAACCTGATGATCGGAACCCTGTTAATTATTCTGGTGCTTCTTTTAGGGGACGGTATCTTATCCCTCCTGTCGTTGCTACCCCTTTCCATCCTGGGGGTTTTGCTGATATTTGCCGGCAGCCAGCTGGCCATGACCATTCTCGATATGACAGGCACAAAAAATATGTTTGTCGTGGTCGCCATGCTGGCCGTTACCCTTGCCGTCAACCTGACGGCCGGTTTTGCGGTGGGACTGGTTTTAGCGAATCTCTTCCGGTTTAAGCGGTTTTCAGTCTGATCCGGATGATAGCGGAATTGAATAGAATATCTTAATCCCGTGAAAAAAAGAGAAAAGCGCTTTACCCCGCCTTGAGATTTGTTTACACTTGCCGGGTTAATCGGTTCTTTTTCCACGGAGAAATCCGGTTCAACCAACAACCCCTGTATGGAGTCAGCCGTGCCGGAATCCGGAGTTAAAAATGGGGATATGACGATAAAGGCATCTTTTCTGACGGCTTTTATCTGTTTTCTGTTCGGCGGTAATACCGTGGCCATCAAACTGAGCCTGACAGGGCTCGGTGCTTACACCACGGCCGGTATCCGGTTTGCCGTGGCCGCAATGATCATTCTCTGCTGGGCATGGGTGAAAAAGATTCCCATAAAAATTAACCCCAAACAGGTGGGTCAGACCCTAGTCCTGGCTGTTGTTTTTGTGGTTCAGCTCTCCCTGTTTTACAATGGAATGGTCAAAACCACGGCGTCCCACGGGGCGCTGATTTCCAATGTCCTGCCTTTTTTTATTTTGATTCTGGCTCATTTTTTCATCCCCGGGGATCGGATTACGGCTAAAAAGGCCCTAGGTATCTCCCTGGGGTTTATCGGGGTCATCATTCTCTTTTTTGATACACCGGACATGGCCTATGATTTGAAAACCGGCGACGGCATCATCCTTACCGCCGTTGTTTTCTGGGCTGCCGGTGCCATACGGGTTAAACAGATTATCGCTGATTATAATTTTTTACAGATTACCCTCTATCCCATGATATTTGCCGTGCCCTTCTTTTTTATTGCCGGTTTTTTCTGGGATGACCGGATGGTGGGAACCATAAGCGGAAGTGTTCTGGGTGCCATGTTTTATCAATCCTTTATCACCGCTTCATTCGGATTCCTGGTCTGGAACAGCCTGCTTCAAAAATACGGGGCTGTTGCCATGCATTCCTTTGTATTTATCATGCCCCTCTCAGGGGTTCTATTGGGTGTGCTCATGCTGGGAGATCCGGTCACCCCCCACTTGGCCGCCTCCATCATTTTAATTGTGACCGGTGTAATGGTGGTGAATATTAAAAGGCGGACACCTCCTGTCTGCTGACCCGGTCGTGGCTCCTGTTCACAGGGGATTAATAGGGGCCGATCAGCGACAGCATCTCTTCTTTATTGCGGTATAACTGAATCCGGCTTTTTGGGATCTGTTTAAACCCTGTTTTCTTCAGTGTATCCTTTGTATGGGGGGATAGAAAAACAGGCCAATCCATATGTTGCCGGATCTCTTCTTCCAATTCACTATCCAGGGGTAAATCCGGGACCGGGTGGACGATTACTCCGGTTTTCTCCTCTGTTTCCTGGAAGATGAAAAGACCGTGAAGAAGGTCATCCGTGACAATGACCGGACCGGATAGATTACCCAGAATCATGGTCGGGGTTTTGCCGCCCGCAACCCAAGCGGTTGGATTGTCTCCTTCATAGGGGACGATAAAGACGGCAACCAGATTTTTTTTGATAATCGAGGGAATCACGATCCCTGGCGGCAGGAAGAGCCGGTTTGAATTCGGGCCGTTTGAACGGCACGATCTCTTTTCCAGCCCCCAGTTTTTTCGAGGCCGGTATTGACCGAACTTGTTCCAGCCCAAAAGTATCTGTTTTGCAAATCTGTTTTTCAGTCCGCATTGAAATAAAAAAGCCAGCGGGTTTTCATTGTTTTTCCCCCAAAGGTGGCGGTGAGACCGGGTCACAAACGCCATGGCCTTTGATTGCCACAAATCAGAATCCTGTTTGGCGGGTGGCGAGCTCATTTGACTTCCTTTATGAATCGGGCAAGATCATCCGGGCCGAGTGCCCGGGCGATTTTTTTTACTTTATCCGAATACCGGCCCAAGGAAGATATGGTTTTCATCTGCTGATCGGTCTGGATCCGGCTACCATAACCGGCATATTGGAACAGCTTGGGAATCAGTAGGGCGTTGATAAAGGGTAATTCGTTCTTTTTACAGAACCGTGCCGCCTGTCCGTCATCTGTGAGAATAAACCCGGACCGGTGCCCAAGAAAAAGGGCGAGGGTCTCTTTTTCCCCTTCATCAAGCAGATTCAAACTTGGATCGGGTAACGGTGTCGCCGGCTCCTTAAGAGAAAAAATTCGAATCCGGCCGGTGCTGACGGCGTGCTTAAACAGGTTTTCCCCCGGGTATCCGGGCCGGGTCAGTTCCCGGTATACGGATGGGGAAAAAACAAGGGGCAACCGGGTAACGGTCCGATCAAAAAGTCCTGCCTTGTGCAGCAGGATAATGGAAGAAGAATCGGAAAAAACAAAAGACATGAATTAAAAGCTGCCCTTGTATATAAAAAAACCATAGAGGCCGGTTAACACCAAACCGGCCGACCGGGGGAGCCGGCCGGAAAAAATAAGAAAAATAAAGTGAACTGCAGCAGCACCGGTCAGTACGTACAAGGAGAGTTGAAGCCCGGAATAGACAGTAATCGGGGAAAACAGGGCAAAAATACCGATACAAAGGGGAATGCAGATGTGACAATCCCCGATCTGGGAGGAATAGGCAATATCGGACCGGTTTGCGGCAGAGTAAAAAAAGGCTAAAAGTGCATTGGGCATCACCATGAGTATCCCGCTCAGCACACCCAGGTGATGGCGTGAGAAGATGCCGGTCTCCCGGGAGGAGACCCACTCAACCAGGCTGTCGATACTGGAAAAAATGCCCCAGGCACAGAGACCCACAACCAACAGATCAAACCAGATTCGCGGCCTTATTTTTGCGTCGGAACGGGTCTTGTTCTTTAAGACATCAAACACATGGTAGAGCTGCCAGAACAAAAAGAGACCCACCAGCAGCATTCCATCGGTGGTATCAATGGTTCCGTCTCTTGAAACCACGAACACGGCGGCACCGAAAAAGACCATGGCCAGAAGGCTGAGAACCAGTGACAGACGGTTGACCCGGGTCTCACTGTCATTTGGTTTTCTTCCCTTAAACAGGTTGAGCCCCCAGAGCATGGCAGGGATGGCCAGGATAATTGTTAATGTAGTGACATTGTTGACCAGGCAGTTTTCAAGGACCACGGCCCCGTCAGAGCCTTTTTGAGCCATCAGATAGGCAAAACACAGATTTGGAAATCCGCTGAAATACGGCATGATCAGGGTGCCGACCACCGTACCTTGAAACCCGTTTTTTTCAATGGCATTCAGACTGATAATCATCAGAACCGAACAGGCAAAAAAGCAGAGCAGCAACTGCCACCATCCCGGGGTGACCAAGGTCTGTAAAACGGGTTCAACCGTATCGGCCCATGGAAAGTTTTTAATAAACGAGATTGTCTGTGAGATGACGTCGTTCAATCCAATCACCCAAATAGCCTTCAAATAAATAAACCCCCAATAGATAACAGCCGGACAACAAGGGGATCATCCCTGTAAATAAAAGATTGATTGATGTAAATCAAGGAATTATCATTGATGGCCGGATATAGTGAGATATCCGGAGGAGACCCGGTGTCTGATAAGCAACCAGATGAAAGTGTGATACATGGATTATCCTGAAAAACTGGTCATAGAGCCCACCACCCGGTGTAATTTTAAATGTGACATGTGCGTCAAACAGTCCCCCGGGTGTGATATCCCGGAGGGGGATATCGATGATGCGGTCTTTTCCATGTGTGACAGCCTCTTCCCCCAGGTCTCTTCGGTGGTCTTCACCGGGATCGGAGAACCCCTTCTGCATCCGAATCTGGAAACCTATCTGTCCGGGGCGGAGAACCGGATGCCCGAAGGTAGTGTCCGGGGATTTCAGACCAATGGAAAGCTGTTAACGCCCCAGCGGGCCGTCTCTCTTTTAGAATTTGGTATGAATCAGATTTGCATCTCCGTGGATACGGTTCAGCCGGATATGTTTGACCGGGTCCGCCAGGGGGGACGGTTGTCTGATATCAACCAGGCCTTTGATGCCTTAGAGCGGGCCAGAAAAAGGGTACCGAACCGACCCCTTCAGGTGGGCATCGAGTGTGTCCTTATGAAAAAGAATGTCTCTCAACTGCCGTTACTGGTTGACTGGGCAGCCGAGAGAGAGGTTGACTTTATCATTGTTACCCATTTGACGGCTTATAAAAAAGCGGTTGAAGACCAGATCGCCTATTTAAACAACTCCCAAGACGCCTACGAGATGTTTGAGTCCTTAAAACAGAAGGCGGATTTAAAAGGCCTGGATATCACCCGGTATGACAAGATTCTGTGGAAGGTAAACAAATCGGAAAAAGAGATTGATATATACAACCAGGTGGCGGCTTTCAAAGATGCGGCATTAAAAAAGGATCTCTATGTCAACCTGTTTCATTTGCTGACTGAGGTTCCCGGAGAGTATGACCGGCTTTGCCGGGTATTTGACCGGGCCGAAGAAAAGGCAAAGGCACACGGCATCAAGATCAAGTTGCCCGGAATCCGTCCTTTAGCCCACCGCCGCTGCCCGTTCATGGAAGAAAAGGTGATGTTTGTCTCCCGGCAGGGGGATGTCTCTCCCTGTTATTTTTTATGGCACCAATATACCCAGATGCGGGCCGGGTATACAAAATATATCCGGCCCACAGTGTTTGGAAACATCCGGCAGACACCGCCTGAAAAAATATGGCAGAACACTGCGTACCGGTCATTCCGGGAAAAGGTGTTAAAATATGACTATCCTAACTGCCATGCCTGGTGTGAGACCCGGTGCGACTATGTGTTGGACGACCCCTTCTACCAGGATTGCTTTATCAATGATATTCCCTGTGCCGATTGCCACTGGAACCTGGGGTTGCTCAACTGTTTGATTTAGAGAGGATGATATCGTTGAATAAAATTTTTTTGTAAATATTCAAAAAGTTTTAAGGAAAAGTGTCAAATTTCTCATAAAAGTGAAAAAAAAATTGATTATTAAATCAAATAGATAAAAAATTTTTTAGGGTAATATTAAAAAATAGTTTGACATTAATTTGAATATCATGCATTATCTGCCGGTCTTCTCGGGAGACGGTTCGAGTGTCTCCGGGGAGTTTTTTTTTGATCTTTGAAAATTGGTCAGTGAGAAAAGAAGAGCGGGTCAAGAACAAGACCTTAAAGAGTTTAAAAAGGATTATAACTGGAGAGTTTGATCCTGGCTCAGAATGAACGCTGGCGGCGTGCTTAACACATGCAAGTCGAACGAGAAAGGGATTGCTTGCAAT
>JANQML010000215.1 GCA_028280105.1 Desulfobacula sp.
TAATCTACCGCAAAACCTTGGGAACGAAGAAGATGGGATCTTCACGTTTTTCCCGGAGGGTAAAAATTTTTAAAAAAAAGATGAAATGGCGGAACCCACGTATGATTAAGTCTTGAAAACATCTTTAAATTCAAAACTTTTTGTTGTATCGTCAACCGATTTCATCTTTATGATAAAATTTTTATGCAAAGTTGAGGTTCACTCTTTTATAATAAACTCATCCAGCTTCTCAAAAAGAGATTCCGGCCACACGGCTTTATAAAGAAATGCCTCTTTCTCTTCCTGAGTCAGATTCTCTTTAATGCTGGGCGGCAAACTATCGTATGAGTTCTGTCTTTCTTTATCGATTTTCTTTTCCGACATTATTTTTTTCCTGCTGTAAAATCCGTTTTTCAACCTGTTGTAAACATCCGGGAGATTAAATAGGGAACGGCTGTTTCGACCTTTAATATCCTGGGCCCTATATGATAGGACTGAAACCCCTGGTTTTCAAGGGTTTGAATTTCAATATCGATGAAACCGCCTTCCGGCCCGATTACCAGGGTTAAAGGGGCGTTAATTCCACTGGGGCAAAGGGTCTTTGTTTTGGGATGGGCTGTGATTCGCCGGGTTCCCTTAGAAATGTCCGGCAGTTCATTTTCAACAAATTTCTTGAAGAACCGTTTAAAATGAATAACCGGCAGCACGGTATCTTTGGCCTGTTCAAGCCCGAGGATCATCTGCTGCTCCAGATTCTCCTGTTTCAAAAACGGGCTTTGCCAATAACTCTTCTCCACCCGCCATGAATTGATCAGAAAGATGTTTTTTACGCCAAGGGTGGTGACCGCCTGGATGATCCGGCGGATCATTTTGGGGCGGGGTAGTGCCAGGACCAGGTTCATCGGCAATGGTGCCGGCGGTTCCGTATCAAGTGTGACCTCTATGTCACAGCAGTTAATTGCCAACCTGCGGATCATACCGGTGCCGGTTTTCCCATTGATCTGTCCGCAGATCACGGTATCCCCTGATTTGATTTTTGTCACCCGGGTCAGGTGTTCAAACCGGCGCCCGGAAATCCGGACATGGGTGTTATCCGTAAAATCATTCTCATTTAATAATACCAGATTCATCTATACCGGAATCACCCGGGCACGGCTTAGATGAGCTGTCAGCTTTTTCTGCCAGCCTTCACCGCCGGTCAGCCGTGCCAGCTCTTCAGCCATATGAATCGGTTTCACCCCTCTTTTTTTGAGCCTTCCAAGCCCCTGTAAACAGGAGGGACAATTGGTCAGCAAAACATCTGCATCCGCTTTACCGGCCTGTTTCATCGCGTTTTGTTTTCTGTCAAGCATGGCATGGGAAATATCCGGACGGGACAACGCCATGGTACCGGCCTCTGAACAGCAATACGGTATCGGTATGATACCGGGGCGCACCGACACCCGGGCAAACAATTTCTGAGCCCCTTGATGCAATGAATCATGACAGGGTTGATGGTAATAGTAAGGCCCCTTGAGGTTGACATCCAATCCCTGATCAACGATAAAACTGGAGATGTCCGCGATCCGGCATCCCAGAATTTTATCGGTTTCAATTTTATACAACGAATCCATACAGGTGCCGCAACTGACAACGCATGCATCAAAATCCAGGTCTGTAAACATCACCTTGATCCGGGAAAAGAGAATGGCATTTTCCAAAACAATGGTTTCATAGGTTTGGATTTTGGCGTTCACCTGGAAGGGATAACCGCAGCACAGATAGGACGGGGGCAGTACCACACGGTTTCCATTTTCAAGCAGTAAAAAAAGCGTGGCTTTTGAAATGGAGGAAAAAATCCGTTCACTGCCGCATCCGGGAAAATAGAAGATTGTCGATTTCACAGGTCTGTCCGGTTCCAGCAAAATCACCTGGGTGGGATCTGTTTTGGGCAGAAAGGATCTTAAAGTCTTAAACGTTGGCCGGGCAACCGGGGTTTTAAGCAACGACACCGGCCAGGTTGAATTGGCATCATCAATTACCGGTGACAGGCATTTGCTGGCGGTTCGCTGGATCAACGCCCCTGCCCCCAGCAATGCCGTTCGCAAAACCGGGTTGGCCACCCTGTTTTTAGTGGCCAGATAGGCAAGTGTCATCCGGGTGGCAACCGGCTTCTTCTTAAATGCCATGCCGTCTAAAATCTTCCGTTCTTCTATGGAAATCAGGCCGGAATCGATATTTACCGGACATTTGTCTAAACATTTATGACAGATCGTGCAGTGGTCGGCAATCTGCTCAATATTTTTTAAAACATCAAAAGCAGTGGTCTGGTTGCGCTGGGATATATATAACAGCGCTTCGATCAGGGCAAACAGAGACAGGTTCTTATTCCGCGGATGAAAAAACATGTTGCCGGCCGGATAAAATACCGGACATACGGGTTTACACTTCCCGCACCGGACACAGTTTGAAATCTTTAAGGCAAGATCGGACAGGGAACCGTGTTTGAGAATACCGGCTTCCACTTTCAGCAGGTTAAAAGAGGTGGTAAAGACCTTGCCAATAATTTCCCGGTCAGATAACTTGCCCGGATTCATGACGCCTTTTGGATCGATTCTTTGCCGGTACGAATTTAATTCGTCTATCCGTTCGGCAGACAAATGCTTGATTTTGGTCACCCCGATGCCGTGTTCCCCCGAGACAACACCGTTCAGCGCATTGGCCTTCTCCATGACGCGGTCTGCGGTCCGGTTGGCCCGCTCCATCATCCAGCGGTCATTGGACAGAACAGGAATATTGACATGGACATTTCCGTCCCCGGCATGCATGTGGGTGGCAATGACGATCAACCGGGACCGGGTGGTTTCATATGTATGCTTTAACAGATCAATCACCCGGGCAAACCCCTGGAGCCGTTTAAATGCTTCCTCATAAAAATTTTTAGCATGAATACCGGCTTCGATGGCATTTTTTGATGAGATGTCCAGCCGTTTTTTTATCTGAAACGCCACGTTCTTAACCTGGCCCACCCGTTTTGCAAACAACTGATGGTCGGAAACCGGTTCAACCGTATCCAGCGCATTCACCATATTATCTATGATCAGCGCCTGATTGATCTTTTTCTCCCGGATATTGACCTGATCCACCCATTGGGCAAACTCAGCCAGGGAATCAATGGGCAATACAATATCCTCATTGAGTTT
>JANQML010000234.1 GCA_028280105.1 Desulfobacula sp.
ATAATCCGACTTTAATCTCCCTGTTTTCAAACGTATTGGGCTGGTTTTCCACCTGGACATATACACCCTCATTTTTAAAGATCAGATTTCCCTCCTCAACCGCCAGAACCCCTTCCCGTCTGTCCAGAACAATATCGGCACCGGCTGAATAACCGGCCCGGATAAAATAGGGGTCTTTTATTGTAACATCTGCCCGGATATTAAACTGGACCGCTCCGTCCTTTTCCACTCCTTTGGGCGCAATATGCTCAATCGTGGCGTTGAAACGGGTATCGGGTATGGCACCGATCGTTAAAATCAGATCCATACCGATATTTATATTGTTGATTTCAGATTCATCCACACTGCCTTCAAATATCATGTCCGTCATATCGGCAATGGTGGCAATGGTCGTTCCGGATGACTGTGTATTGATTTCCACCACAGATGCACCGACTTTTACCGGAATGTCCAGAATCATGCCGTCAATCGTTGCCCTTACCCGTGTGTTGCTCTTATCCGGCGACAGGGGCGAGAATCCTTTAAGAATCAACTGCAAATTGTTTTTTGCAGATGCCAGTTCTTCTTTGGCCTGGTTCAGGCCGGTTTCAGCTTCCTGAAACTCTGCCTGGGTGGTGTCAAAGGTTTGGGACTTAATCATCTGATAGTTGGCCAGTGCCTTGTTGTATATCTCCTTTGACCGTTTAAGGGCCAGCACGGTCTCTTCAAACGCCTCTGCCGAGATGATCTGTTTGTCAACCAGGTTCTTTTGCCGGTTATAATCATTTTGCGCACCGGCAACCGAAATTTCCGCCGTATTTAACGCTTCTGCCGCCTGGTTTAACAAGATAAGATTGGGGGACTGTGAATTTCCGGCGGTTTCTTCGGAAAGATCGGTTTCAAGATACCTTTTTTTAACCCGGTCATAGGTTTTTCGGGCATCATCCAGCTTCACCTGCGCCATCTTTAAACGGGCCTCTGCATTGTTAATCTGAACCAGGTCCGGAATGATCCTGATGCGGGCAATAATCTGCCCCTCTTTTACATGATCCCCGGCCTCTGATAAAATTTCTTCCACAATACCGGACACCTGGGGTTTAATCTCTATCTCTTTTCTGGCGACCACCCGGCCCGACGCCACTGTTTTTTTAATAATATCCCTTAATTCAGGAGTGATGGTTTGATATACCGCCTGAACCGGCCGGGAGCGGATATAGAGATAATAAAGTGTGCCGGCAACCAGCCCGAAAACCAGAACAACCGCCATAACCCGTAGTAATGATTTCATTTACAACCTTTATGCATGATAGATCAAACGTCCTGGCGCAAGGCTTCCACAGGCTTCATTCGTATGGCCCGGAAAGCCGGCATGATACCGGCCAGAACCCCTCCCAAGGAGAGCACACCCAAAGCGGCCAGCGCCGTATAAAAATCAATCTGAGGATGTATAAACATCTCTATATCAATCTTTAACAGAACCATCAATCGGTCAATGGCTTCCAAGACCCCGACACCCATCACAAGCGCCGCATATCCGGGCAAAGAGGTCAGGATAACGGTCTCTGCAATCAATTGGGATATGATTGACGCAGGAGTTGCCCCGATAGCCCTTTTAATGCCGATTTCAGAGGTCCGCTCCTTGACAACAATCAACATGATATTTGAAATTCCGATGATCCCGGCCAGTAAGGTGAAGATGCCGACAAACCATATAATAAACCGGATACCGATAAACAGGTCTGCAATCTTTTTAAACTCCGCCGCCATATTCCAGGATCCGAATGCCCGTTTATCGTCAGGTGACACGGTGTGCCGGCGGGCCAGAATCTGCCTGACTTTTTCCTTGACCGTTTCTGCATGGAACCCGGGCTTCACATTCGCTGAAAACCAGCCCACAGTCTCCCCCCACCGGAAGGTCTGCTGAAATGTGGACAGAGGCAGAAAAACGGCTTTTGCATCTTCTTCATACCGGTCATCATTCTTATTGGGCAGAGAAAAGACGCCCACGACCTGAAAATTAATATGATTGATGGTGATATATTTATTAATCGGATTTTCATTGTCAGGAAAGAGCAGGGGCACGCTTTCGGAGCCGATCACCGCAACCTTTCTTTTCTGTTCAAGATCAATCCGGTTTAAAAATCGGCCGTCCACTATCTTCAACAGATTGATAAACCGGATCTGCGGTTCGTCTCCATATATGGTGAGTGTGGCTGTGCGATCCCGGTAGACGACATTGTTAAGATCATCCTGGCCTCTCAACCGTGCCCTGGGTGCCAGGGCCTCTATCTCCGGAAGAGTCTGCCGCAGGGCAAGGGTATCCTGATTGGTAAAATTAAATCTTCTGCCGATGCCAAACCCCTGGTACGGTTTGGTTGTGGTGCGGCTCCAGATAAAGAAACTGTTTGTTGCATAGGTGCTATAAGCCGAATACGCCCCGTTTTTAAGAGCGTTTCCCGCACCGGTTAATATCACCAGCATAAAGATTCCCCAGAACACACCGAACACGGTCAGCAGGGACCGAATCCGGTTTTGATCAATGGTGTATAGTATTTCCTGCCAGGTATCTTTATTCCATATCATGGTACGGCCCCTATTCATCCCTTAATGCATCGGCCGGACGGATCCGTGCCGCATGGCCGGCCGGAAAAATACCTGCCAGCGCACCTGAAACGACCAGGACCATTAATGCGCCAAAAGCCGTACTTAAATGGATCTCCGGATTTTTAAAATAGGCTACACCGGTGATCAGTTTATCCATGAGTTCCAAAAAGCCGATTCCGGCAACCAGCCCCAAGTAGCCGAATATAAACGTTATCAGGATCGATTCGACCAGAATCATTATGACCACGGAATCGGGTGTGGCTCCCAGGGCCTTACGAATGCCGATTTCACGGGTCCGTTCCTTGACCGTTATCAGCATGATGTTGCTGATGCTTACAATACCGGCAACAATGGATCCGATGCCGATGATCCAGATAAAAACCTTTATACCGGTAAACAGATCCATTAACTTATTATATTCAACCAGGGTATTATGGATAAAAAGAGCCCGTTTATCTGTCCGGGAAAAGTGATGCCGTTTGGCAATCAGATCCCGGACCGATGATTCAACAGATTGGGCCCGCTCTTTTTCAAAGGTCTGGATGGTCATGGCAATATTATGAATCCGGTCGCTCTTGTTGAAAACCGTCTGCATGGTGGTCATGGGAATAAAAAGACGGTCATGGGTCCACTGATCCCCGGGGTCGTCAAAGATCCCTACAACCAGGAAGGGAACATCTTTTATTCGTATATATTGACCGACGGCATCCCGGTTCGGGAAGAGTTCTTTATTTACCTCAATGCCGATAAGGGCGACTTTCCGCCCATTGGTATCATCAAAGGGGTTTAATGTTCTTCCATTGATAATAACGGCATTTTCGATATCCATGTATCCGGATTCAACACCCACAACCTGAAATTTACCGATTTTTTTTTGATACCGGACCGTGGTATCCCAACCCAGGTAAAACCGGCCGCTGATCTGATCCGTCTCCTTAACACCCCGGCTTAACTGGCTGACATCCGAGGTCTCCAGAAGAATGTGCCGGCCCTGCTTGAGTCCCTTATGCGGAACCGAGGTCTGTCCCGGAATAACCCATAGGCTGTTGACGGCATCGTCCTGGAATGCATTTTGAACACCGTTTTTCAAACCATAGCCGGAGCCCAAAAGCAGTATGAGCATAAAAATTCCCCAGGAGACCGTCAGCCCGGTTAAAACAGTGCGAAGCTTATTTTTTTCAATCGTATAGAATATCTCCTGAAGTTGATCAAACAGGTTTCGGATATCAACAGCCATGGATCTGCCTTATGTCAAAATGATATCGTTTCATCGGTCGGTTTTTATAACCCCGTCGTCAAGGTATACAATACGATCGGTCATGGCTGCGATCTCTTTTTCATGGGTGATGACAATCAAAGTAATCCCCTGGGTATTTATTTCTTTAAAGATCTTCATCACCTCAAGACTGGTGGTATTATCCAGGGCTCCGGTGGGTTCATCCGCAAGAATAACCTTTGGATCGGCAATCATGGCCCGGGCAATGGCCACCCGTTGCTTCTGCCCGCCGGACAGTTCATTGGGACGGTGATCCGCCCATTGGGAAAGGCCGAACCGTTCCAGGAACTCCATGGCCCGGCAATCTCTTTTTTTCCGGGGTATCTTTTGAAAAAACAGGGGCAGTGCAACATTTTCCAAAGCGGTCTTAAACGGAATCAGATGAAAAGACTGGAAAACAAACCCCAAATACCGGTTCCGCAGAACAGCGGCTTTTGACTCGCTCATCCGTCCCATTAACCGGCCGTTCAGCCTGTATTCACCCCGGTCATAATCATCCAGCAACCCGATAATGTTGAGCAAAGTGGACTTGCCCGATCCGGATGACCCCATGATGGCGAGCATTTCACCCGGCTTGACGTTCAGATTGACCCCCTGCAATACAGGAATGCGATTACTCCCCTGTATATAGGTTTTGTACACATCAGACAAAGAAAGAAGGCTCTCTTGATTTTGAATTGTTTCGGACGGTTGATTCATCTTAAGACACTATATTAAAAAGGGGCGAATCTATTTTTTTTTCATCTCTGCCGTATCATGGGGCAAGTCCCAGGTGAACCGCCTGATTCCAGAGCTTTTGGGCCATTCGGTGGGTTGCCTGATCAATCATCTTTCCTTCAACACCAACAGCACCCTTGCCTTTTATATTCGCCTTTTCAATGGTATCAAGGATTTTTCCGGCCCTTTTAATCTCTTCCGGACTCGGGGTAAACACCTGATTGACAATATCGATCTGATCCGGATGGATCACCCACTTGCCATCATATCCCAGGGCACCGGCCAATTCGGCGGATCGTTTGAGCCCGTCGTTATTCTTGAAATTTCCAAACGGGGCATCAATGGCCATAAGCCCATTGGCCCGGGCGGTAACAACGATTTTGCTTAACGGATAATGCCATCGGTGCCCCGGGTAAATTTCCTCCTCATTTTCGCCGTGGCCGGAAAGAGAAATCAATCTTGCACCGATGGAATCGGAATAATCCGCCACCCCGAAAACAAGCGTTTTTAAACGATTGCTTGCCTTTGCGATATCGGAAACCGCCTCCAGACCGTTTGCCGTTTCAATGGATGCCTCGATTTGAATTCTTTTTTTAATATTTTTTGCTTGTTCAATACCGTCCAGCAGCCGGCTCACAAAATAGATATCTCCGGGATGATCAATTTTTGGAATAACGATCCGATCAATTTGATTTCCGGCATTTTCAGCCAGATCAACGATTTCCCGGTAAGCCAATGCGGTTTCACACCCATTGATTCGAACGGTAACGGTCTTATCCTCCCGGGGCAGCTCGTGAAGAGATTGAATGATTATATCCCGTGCATCCCCTTTCTTTTCAACAGGAACACTGTCTTCAAGGTCAAACATGACCACATCGGCCTGACTTGCCAATGCCTTTGCATGCATTTTTTTCATATGCCCGGGTACGGATAGATTGGTTCGATTGGGTTTCATCATCTCCTTGTCCTGTTTTTTTTAGGCTCAGATACCGTCACTGATAAAGGATTTCCAAAAATCATGGCCGTTCGGACCGGTGCCGGTTTATTTCTCAAGCCCCAGATTGCTCCGGAAATGTTTCCGCTTGATCCGATGCAACATCCTGTCCTCTTTAACCAGGTAGTAATACCGTTTGTTCGCATCGTCAAAACATTCAAAAAGACCGGTATAGTCGTCCATATCCGATACATCGCAGATCCGGGACACATCATCGTTAAACCGTTCGCAAACAGCGACCCAGTCTTCTTCTGCCGCATCTTTTTTAATGGATATTTTTTTTGAAGCTTCGTCAAATTCCGCCGGAATCGATTTCATGGTGTTTCCTCCAAACGATTTGGGATCTAATGACACATGGTTGTTAGTACATAAATTTAAATTAAGTTTAATCTTTTTAATTTTCAAGGACAACGATTTTTACACTTCTTTCAGAAACTACCTGACATAAAAAGAAAACCGACTCATCATATCTCTTCAAATTGACAAATAACGGGCTGCCGTAACAGGGATATCAAAACGATACTAAAAAAAAGTAGAATTCAACCGTTGGTTATGCTATATCAGCACATGTTGACACCCTTGTCAGCCGCTGTTTATCTCTTAAGGAAGTGCGCGGCTCACTGGTGGGGCCCTCGGACTTCAAATCCGATGTGGGGCGCTGATACCGTCCCGGGTGGGTTCGATTCCCATGCACTTCCGCCAATAATCCTATAAAATCAATACGTTAAATTAAAAAAATATTGTGCGTTAGTGCAGAGTAGTGAACATCGTAATTTGGTCTGACAGATCCAGTCAGAAGGTTTCGATTCAATCTATGTATTAATTTTACTGTTGCATTTCCGATCCGATAATGATTATGTCCAATTATCTTGATTCTCGGAATGTTATTAGGGATTTGATTCTCAGCCATTATCATCGATTGAATTTCATCCAATTCC
>JANQML010000255.1 GCA_028280105.1 Desulfobacula sp.
GGTGAAGATGCGGTGCTGGCCATCATCCGGCACCTGGGATATGTCCAGATTGACAGTATTTCCGTGGTGGAGCGGGCTCATCATCATCTGCTCTGGTCCCGGCTCCCGGGCTATGATCCGGTCTTTCTGAATAGGCTTCAGGAAAAGAAGCAGATTTTTGAATACTGGGCCCATGCGGCAGCGTTTCTGCCTTATTCCCGTTTCCGGTTCTGTCTGCCACGGATGGCGGAGCGGGAAAGGGGGGCAGGCCTCTGGTTTAAACAGGATCCGAAAACCACCCGATATGTGCTGGATCGGATCACGGGGGAAGGCCCGTTAAAGGCCAAAGATTTTAAAGGGAGCAACCCCGGGCCCTGGTGGGGGTGGAAACCTGCAAAAATCGCACTGGAGCACCTGTTCCAGTCCGGACGGTTGATGGTTGTCCGGCGGGAGGGATTCCAGAAGGTCTATGACCTCAGGGAACGGGTCCTTCCCGCGGACACAGATACCCGGATGCCCTCCCGGAAAGAGTACATCCGCCACCTGATAAAAACCTTTCTCAACGCCCACGGGCTGGGGCAGGCCAAAGAGATGGGATATCTTCTGGCAGGCATATTACCGGATATCCGGACCTGCCTGAACGAAATGGCGGAGAACGGAGATCTCATCAGGGTGGCAGTTAAAAAAGATATCTATTTTTGTTTTCCGCAGGCCATGGAGCTGCTGGACCGTCCGCTGCCCAGAAACCGTCTGCTCATTCTCTCCCCGTTTGACAACTTGATCATCCAGCGGGACCGGCTGAAGCACCTGTTTGGATTTGATTACCGGATCGAATCTTATCTTCCCCCGGGCAAACGTAAATACGGGTATTTTGCCCTGCCTCTGCTTAAAAACGGAAAATTTGTGGGACGAATGGATGCCAAAGCTCTTCGCAAAGAGAAAATGCTTTATATTCATCACCTGGCCCTGGAGCCGGGGATCAGAGATCCGCAGCCGCTGTTCCGTTCTTTGTCATCGGCACTGGTTGCCTTTGCCCGGTTCAACGGATGTGATCAAATCGGTTTGAACCGGGTATCTCCGGACAGTTGGATGGCAGCCGCCCGGACAATGGAAGATGTAAATAGGGGCAGATCATAATATGTCCGGGCGGTGATTTTTATTTTTCCCGCAGGCCTCCCCGGAATGTCAGACAATCCCGGGGAGACAGGCACCGGCTGCCGCCGGTGCCTGGTTTTTAAAGGAATGGGGCGTTAATTTACGCCTTAAATTATGGGACGGTTAAAATACGTATTGAAGCTGAACAAAGAATTCATCTTCATCTGAATCCTTTACCCC
This sequence comes from Desulfobacula sp., assembly GCA_028280105.1. Taxonomy (GTDB): domain Bacteria; phylum Desulfobacterota; class Desulfobacteria; order Desulfobacterales; family Desulfobacteraceae; genus Desulfobacula. Next base: position 1,315 of record JANQML010000255.1, read on the forward strand.
GTCCAGGTTCTCTCCCATCCTGTAAGTAGCCTGGATTTTTATATCATGCTGTTTGATAAAATAGTTAGCACCCAGTGATGCCCGGGTCCATTCTTCTTCATAAGTATCTGCGTCCTGAGATTCATAACCGGCAACGATTTCAAATCTATCCGGGACAATCATATACCCGGCTTCTGCGGCCCAGTTGGTCAGCTCTGCGTCTCCGCTTTGAAACAGACCGCTGGTGACAGAGGGGTCCACGGTTTCCGCATCAAACATGTTGTACTGAAGATCCACGGACAGGCCTTGAAATCGTAATGCAGTGCTGACTTCAAAACCGGTGACGCTGTCGACATCCGGTTTGCTTGTATCGGTGGCGATTCCTCCCGATGTCCGGGTGTTGTTATCGTCGTCATTGTGCCATGTAAAGGCGGCAACCCCGATGGTTACAAGGGGGGTTCTCTTGAAATCTCCCTGTGCAAAACGGAGATAGCCCAGGGGATGAAAATCCACCCGGCCACCCAATATCCATCCTTCATTGTAGTCGCTGGCATCATTGACAGGGGTTTCAAAATCGAGTCTGCTTGCATCTGGATCAAAACTTGCAGAAGCGGCGGAGACGCCGTAAGTCAGTTTTTTTTCCATGGTGCTCCCGGTAACGTGGATACCCAACTGCCGGTCCGGTGTGCCGTAGCTGCTACTTCCGACAAAGGTTCGTTCCACCAGTTGCTGCCGCTTTGAACTGGTCAGTCCTTCCCTTGAAAACGGGACATGGGCATTTCCAATGGTGAATTTCATATTTTCAACACCCAGGTATTGGAAATATGCATCTCTGATTGATATCTCATTGTCCCCCGTGGCTCTGCCCATCTCCCACTGGAACTTTCCTTTCCAGTCTTTATGGGTGCTTCCTTCAATGTAAGGGCGCAGCCTGCGGAAAAAAATATCATCCTCTTCTTCTCCGTCATCCGGGTCCTCTCTGTGGTACTGTACTTGGATTCTTCCCCCCACCTCTATATATCTGTCTCCGTCCTTATATACCTTGACACCGGCATCGGCACGACCGCTTAGAAACAGTGCGCCGATCAGACAGGCGGCGATGCTTAAAAATAAAATTTGTACAACCCTTCTCGTTGACATGACTGGATAAAACATGAAATTTTCCTTTTTTTTAAAACTTTTTGTTTTTAGGGAACGCCTAACTGAAAAGTCTGGGCGATGGTTTCCCCGGTTTTTGTTTCATAGTCGGGGGACTTTCAGAATGGAATATCGGTCAGAGATTAGATATATATTAATAAGTGATGTCCATTCTGTTAAACGGATTCCACCGGTTTTAGATTGATTCGGTGGGATCAAACTGTTAATATCGTATATCAATAAAGAAATCGAGAGAAAAAGTTACATCCGGTCATTTTCATTGATTTGTCTGCCGATTTATTAAGATGATGATCCGAGAAACGTATTCAATTCTTTCAGAGCCTGTCTGTATAGGGCACCATTTATCTTAAAAACGCAGTCTTATCTAATATTGTAAAACGGTTCCAATAGATGAAGGAGGAAATATGGCAGCAGAGGATACCATGAGCAAAGCGGTTAAGGCGATAACGATTGAAACCGGCAAATACCTGACCTTTGTGCTTGAAAAGGAAACATACGGCATCGGTATTCTAAAAGTCAAAGAGATTATCGGGATGATGCCGATTACATCGGTTCCAAGAACACCGGAATTTATAAAGGGGATCGTCAATTTAAGGGGTAAAGTCATTCCTGTCGTAGACCTGAGATTAAAGTTCAACATGGCATCGATCCCATACTCGGACCGGACCTGTATTATCGTGGTTGAAATCGACGGGCCGTCCGGAACCGTACCCATCGGTATAGTGGTGGATGCTGTTTCCGAAGTGCTGAATATAAAAGAAGAGGAGATTGAGGAAACACCGGCATTTGGTGCAAAAATGAATACCGACTATATCTTGGGCATGGCGAAAAAAGATGATGGGGTTAAAATCTTACTGGATATTGACAGCGTTTTAAACATCAAAGAACTCGAGTCTCTCAACCAATCCGGCTAAAAGATCTGTTACAACTTTAAAAAGGGGAGGTAATAAAGATGAACTGGACCGTGGGGAAAAAATTGTTTCTGGTTGGATCAATCGCTGTTGTCGGTTTTGGGATAATGGCCGGGAATAATCTGTTAACAGGCAACTCCATAAAAAATTATTCGGAAATTGAAGCCTTGAGAAATAAACAGATTCATACGGTGAATCAAACGCTTCAGGCGCATCTGACCTTAATGCTGAATACGGCGGATTCGATCAATGATAAAGATACCGGAGACATTTCAAAGGAGCGGCTTGAAGCCATCAATCAAAACATCGCCTTGGTTAAAGAAAACTTGCTTAAAATAGACCAATTGTCCGACTCAGCTGAGGAAAAAAGACTGTCAGAACAATTGAAAACATCCTTTTCACTCCTGTCGACCGGGATTCAAAAGGATCTGATCACCATGATCCGGGAAAGCGGTTCCCGGATGATTCAGATTCAACAGGAATTTAATACCCTGGATGACGAATTGGACAGTTACGGAGATCCCATTGAAAAAGAGTTGTCAAAATTATATCTCTCCGTCTCCCAGGACCAGCAAAATGCCGTGGACAGCTCCATCCTGAGAAATAAACAGATCGGTTTTGTGGATGAGATGATCCGTGCTCAAGGCGATCTGATGCTGGCTGCCATGAACTCAATTATCGATAAAGAAGACGGGAGAATTGATCCGGACCGGCTGAAGGGTATGAATGAAAATATCGCATTTATTTCAGAGAATATAGACCGGCTGGATGAACTTTCCGATACAGATGAAGAAAGAGAAGCGGTTCAAATTATAAAGCGCAATTTTCCCGAACTGGTCAAAGGGATCCGGGTTGATCTGAGAACCCTGATTGAATCCCGTGCACCTCAACTTGAATTTGAAAAAATAGACGATACCCTGGACACGTACCATCTTCCCATTCAAAGGGCGCTGATCAAATTATATACGTTTGCCTCTGAAGGACAGGAGACGGCAACGGATCTGTTGATTCTGCGAAATACCCAGAGCCGACTGTTAAGCAAGCTGGTCCAATCCCACGGCAGTCTGATGCTGTCTGCCATGGATGCCATTACGGATAAAGATGAAGGCGTGATGGACCCGGAACGGATTCAACGTATCAATGAGGATGTCAATTACATATCTGATAATCTGGACGATTTGATCGAAGTTTCGGATACGCCGGAAGAAAGGAAATCAACCGGGTTTATCGGAGATACGTTTTCAAAACTGGCCGAAGGCATTCAGGTTGATCTTAAAAATCTGATTGAAAAATCAGGGGTGGAGGCAGATCGGATCCAGGCGGCCTTTGCAAAAATCGACGACGATCTGGACGAATACGGGCATCAGGTTGAAAAGAGCCTGCTGGGGATTCAGGCATCTGTCCGGAAAGATGTGATCGAGGCACAAGAGGCGACAAGATGGATGCTCACACGGTCCAAATTTGTGGGGTGGGTAACCACCATCGTTGTTTTAACCGTCCTTTTGGCAGCGCTGATTTTGATCAGCCGATCCATCATCGGCCCGATCACCCGGATCAGTGGAGAACTTCGTGAAGGTGCGAACCAGGTCTCATCCGCATCGGAGCAGGTCTCGTCCTCCAGCCAGTCTCTGGCGGAAGGGGCATCCACCCAGGCGGCGGCCATTGAAGAGACCTCTTCGTCCATGGAGGAGATGTCATCCATGACAAAGAAGAATGCCGAAAACGCGTTAAATGCCGATACACTCATGAAAGAAGCCAACCGGGTTGTTGAAGATGCCGATAGATCCATGGCGCAACTGACGAAATCCATGGACGATATCTCTAAAGCCAGTGAAGAGACCAGTAAAATAATTAAAACCATAGATGAAATTGCATTTCAAACCAATCTGCTGGCACTAAATGCCGCTGTTGAAGCCGCCCGTGCCGGAGAAGCCGGTGCCGGTTTTGCCGTTGTGGCGGACGAGGTCCGGAATCTTGCCATGCGGGCGGCGGATGCGGCAAAAGATACGGCTGTTCTGATCGAGGGAACCGTGAAAAAAGTCGATGATGGCGGCCGGCTCGTCTCCGCGACCAACGAGGCCTTCGGCAATGTCGCCAAAAGTACGGCAACGGTGGGCAGCCTGGTTGAAGAGATATCGGCAGCTTCAAAAGAACAGTCCAACGGCATTGACCAGGTCAACAACGCCATCATGGAAATGGACAAAGTGGTTCAGCAGAATGCAGCCAATGCCGAGGAATCTGCCAGTGCTTCCGAGGAGTTGAATGCCCAGGCTTTTCAGATGAAGGAGACGGTCAGCCACCTTGTCTCCCTGATAATAAGCAAAGACGGGAAGGAAAAAAAGAGATCCGCCGGGAAGAAGATTAAAGCAGTTGGGACCTCATCAGCAGCGGTTGCAGCGGGTTCCGGTCGGCCCGGTACACCGTCGAAAGAGATCGGTCCGGATCAGCTCCTCCCGTTTGACGATGACAAGGATGAATCGTTTAAAGATTTTTAGATGGCAGGAGAGAAGCCCCCGGCTCAAAAAGGGGGCTTCCAGCACTTTAACCGATTGAATGCTTCATCGGGTCCCGTTTGTATGATGCCATTTAATCCTGTTTTATTTTTTCAATGATCCGATTTACAGCTGTTTCCGCTGTTTCGCCAAAGAGGGTTTCCACATCCACCAGATTCAGATAACGGTCATCCCATTGAATTCCGTCGCTTTCAAGTATCCAGTCTTTGAGCCGGTTGTATTTCCCCCCCAGGGCCTTTATTTTTTTAAGCAGGGGGACGTTGTCCGATTCTTTAAAGTCGATACTTAATGACAAGATGTACTCGATGATATTCGGTGTGGCCGGATTAGAGGAGAGCACCGGGATAACAAGGATGTTTTTCCTGTCTTTCCGTCCTTTGCCAATATAGACGTTTCCCTCTCTGACGATGATATTTTTTGTTCCCTTTAGCCGGTGATCCTTTTCCACCCTTGAATGTTCATTTTTCAATGCCCCGGTCTTTCCGATGATGCTGATCTTCGTTCCCTGGGTGACTTCACCCAGCATGCTCAATCCTGAAATCTGATAGAGAAACGCGCCGTTGATACCGGCCACCACTTCCTGGAGATTTTTAATGACCAGGACGTTTTTGTTGGTGAGCTGGGCGATCTGGATATTGTTGGCCGCCATTTCATCAAAGACCAGGCCTTCGAATTTTTCACTGATACGGCTGGTGCCAACGGTTACGGTTTTTGCCTGGTGCTTGATGGCATCCACCGGCCGTGCCATGGTATTGATGGCCAAACTGATGTTTTCAAAAAAGGTATCCAGCATATTGGAAGGGGTTCCCTTGCTTTGAAAGTCAATTTCAAAATCAGATACCGGCAGGCGGCCGGAAAGGTATTTGAGCAGCAGGGTGATATTGGCGACACTGTCCAGGCCGAGGGCTGCCGGAAAATCATTGTTGCGCCGTTTTTTTGAAAAATCGTTATAAAACCGGGCAATACTTTCCCTGAATTTTTTTTCCAGAAGTATTTCATACATGTCATGCCCCATGGCGGTGTACTCTTCCAAAAGCTCCTGAACCTTTGCCTTCCCGTCATACATGAAGGCAGACCCCTCATTGATGGCAAGGGCGGCATAGTAACCCCAGATATGACCCACCAGGGTGTTGAGAATCGGAGCAAAATGTTCTTCTGTTTCCGGAATTTTGAATACATCCTCTGCATAGGGGTCAAACCGGTCCTCACCCCGGGTGGTGATCACCACCGGAGTGGCCTTATGGGCGTGGAATATGGCGGTATCCTTGATAATATCTCCCAGCACACTCTCACGGGTTCCGGCGGCACAGATGATGATGAGCGGCTCACTGGAGAGATCGATATGCTTTTTATCTTCTACAAAATCCGAGGATATAGTCTTGTAGCAGAGTTCGGAAAGCTTGATTCGGATTTCGTCCGAACTGGTTTTGTTGGAACCCGAGCCCACCGTGGCCCAATAATTCTTGGACACGGCCAGGCGGTTCGCCGACGTCCGGATGGACTCTTTCATATCCAGGATCTGTCTCATCTTATCCGGCAGCGCCGTAAGTTCGTTGACCTGATCGGTGATAAATTCGTCGGACCGGGCTCCTGTGACGGTGGAAAGGTAAAGACCCAGGATGGCGCCGGCCGTGATCTGGGAGTAAAAGGCTTTTGTAGAAGCCACTGACATTTCAATATCCCGGCCGGAGCTGGTGTATAAGACCCCGTCGGTTTTAAAGGTCAGGTCTGAATCGCGTCGGTTGACAATGGCAAGGGTTCTGGCGCCGTTGGCTTTGGCCATGTCAACCGTCCGGTTGGTGTCGGTCGTGGTACCGGACTGGCTGATGGCCACCACAAGGGTCGATGCCATGTTGTTTTTTTCCTTGCCCTCGTCCGTGATGGAGAACCCGGACAGTTCAGATGATTTTAATGCCCGGATT
>JANQML010000117.1 GCA_028280105.1 Desulfobacula sp.
TTCGTTCCCAAGGTTTTGCGGTAGATTACTACAGCGGCAACCTTGGCGCCTTGAAGCTGGAACCTTCACGCTTTTTGCAACGATAAGGTGAAGTCTTTATGATTCCTGCGGTGAACGGGCTTAACCCGGGGAATAAAAGGAGCGTAATTCTTCAACCCCTTTTTCAACATGCAGGGCAGAGTCATCAAGCGCGGCCTTCTCTTCCGGTGTCAGCTCCAGTTCAATGATTTTTTCCACACCGTTCTTACCCAGCAGTACCGGTACGCCCAGGAAGATATCATTATAGCCGTACTCTCCCCTGAGATATGCAGAAACAGGCACCACCCGTTTCTCATCTTTTACAATGGCTTCAACCATTTTAGCCACCGAGGCGCCCGGGGCATAAAAGGCACTGCCCTGTTTAAGCAGGGAGACGATTTCTCCCCCGCCGGTCCGTGTCCGGTTTTCCAGGCTTTCAATGGTTTCAGCATCTAAGAGTTCCTGAACCGGAATCCCGTTCACCCGGGTGAAACGGGTGAGCGGCACCATACTGTCACCATGACCGCCAAGGACCATGGCCATGACATCCCCAGGCCAGACACCCAGTTTTTCCGCAATAAAATACCGGTACCGTGTGGCATCCAGCACACCGGCCATTCCAACGACCCGTTTCAGGGCAAACCCGGATTCCTGAAGGGTGACCATGGAAATAATATCCAAAGGATTGGACACCACGATGACAATGGCATTGGGCGCATACTCGGCAATGGCCTGGGAGGCTTTTTTGGCAATATCCACATTGATTTTCATCAGATCCATCCGGTCCATGCCCGGTTTCCTGGGAATACCTGCGGTAATCACGACCACGTCGGAATCGGCAATCTTTTTATAATCATTGGTGCCGGAGATATGGACGCTGTACTTTCTCATGGGAGCGGCATGCAGATAATCCAGCGCTTTTGCCTGGGGCAGACCTTCCACCACATCCACCATGACGATATCGGCCAGATTTTTCTCGGCAATATAGTAGACGGCCGTGGCCCCGACATATCCTGAACCTATAATTGATACTTTACGCATTATTCGGCCTCCTTTAATGTCTGGGTAATGATTTGAGCGGATGATCTAAGTCCGTCGATCTCCTCTTGGGTCAATCGGGGTTCAATCACCTTTGAAATGCCGGTTTTAGTGATCACCGACGGCAGGGACAATGCAGCATTGCTGATGCCGAACTGACCGGTCAGCATATGGGAGACGGAGAGAACACGTCCGGTATCCCGGCATATGGCCTCAGCCAGTTCAACGGCAACGGCTGATGGCCCGTAGTAGGCACTGGCCCGTCCGGCCAGATCGACAATCAGGGCCCCTGCCTGTTTTGTTTGCTCAAACAATTCGTCGATTTTTTTTTGATCCATAAAATTGTCCAGTGAAATTCCGGACACGCAGCAGTAATCCTTGAGCAGTATCATATCGTCGGTATGCCGTCCCACGACCTGGGCCGCAACATTTTCCATGGAAACGGAGAGTTCTTTTGCAATCAGATATCTAAGACGGGTCGCATCCAATACACCGCCAAGACCCATGATCTGATTTGAAGGCAGTGCGGATTTTGAAGCAAAGAGGGTGGTCAGAAGGTCGACCGGTTCGGAAACGATCAGGACCTTTGCTGCGGGATTGGTGATTTTCTCTGCATACTCTTCTATGATTTTTTTATTTTCCAAAAAGAGCGCATCCCGCTTCATTCCGGGTTTGCGAACCGCACCTGCCGTGATGATGATGATATCACAATTGAAGATATCGCCGGGTTGATCCGTTCCTTTAATCGTGGTGCGGTATCCGCGTATGGGGGCCGCCTCCATCATATCCAGTGCCTTTCCCTTTGCCATTCCGTCCTGGACATCGTAGAGGAGCACATGATCCACTCCTTTTTCAGCCAGAAAGAAAGCTGTATTGGCACCAACGTTTCCGCTGCCGATTATTCCGATCATAAAAGCCTCCTATTGTTTCATATGAATAAAATATTGGGTCGAGATGACAGTTGAAGTATGCAAAAATGTACCCTTAGTTTATTCTTATGTCAATATCCGGTCAAAATTCAGAACAGTGGGATGTTTGATCAAACACCGATATTGTTTCACTCTCCTTAAAAAACTGTCTCATTTTTTTGAAACAATTCTGTTTCAAAATCCATTTGTTCCTTTTTTAAATTGCCTCAAAATCATCTCTTTAAAAAATTAAAGATGGATTTCATAGGATCCTTTTTTTCTAAAAACCCTCTTGCCATAAGGCAGTGATTCTTTTATGGTAATATTATCTTTCACAGTATGGAATGAACACGTTTCGTTTTCCCGCAATGGCATGCTACTTGCTTTTTTGACAGAAATACCTTAATTCTTAATTCAGTCAACTTTAAAGGAGCAAACAAAAAATGGAAGACAGAGTACTTGCAGCCATGAAAGCTGCTGACAAACCGGTCAGACCCGGGGAGATTGCAAAAGTGCTTGATGTGGATAGCAAAGAGGTGTCAAAAGCCATCAAATCGTTAAAAGAGAAGGGTAAAATCATTTCTCCCAAACGGTGTTATTACTCTCCGGTATAAACGCCGTTTTCTTTAACATGTTCCGAACAATAAAACAAAATAAATTAGGTTAAATCAACCTTAATTGGAGGCAGTTATGGATCCGGTTTTTTTATCAAGACTACAATTTGCTACGGCGACCATGTTCCATTTTCTATTTGTACCTTTAACCCTCGGGCTCACCATATTGCTTGCATATATGGAGACCAAATATGCACGCACCGGGGAAGAGGTCTACCTGAGAATGACAAAGTTCTGGGGCAAACTTTTCCTTATAAATTTCGCCGTGGGCGTTGTCACGGGTATTACGCTTGAATTTCAGTTCGGAACAAACTGGTCGAGATACTCGGAGTTTGTGGGGGATGTTTTCGGTTCCCTCCTGGCCATTGAGGCATCTGTGACATTCTTTTTGGAATCCACACTCATCGGTGTCTGGATTTTCGGCTGGAAGCGGCTGTCGGCCAAAGCCCATGCCTTTGTTATGTGCCTGATTGCCCTTGCCAGTAATCTGTCGGGAATTTTTATCCTGGCCGCCAACGGCTTCATGCAAAATCCGGTGGGATACGTCATCCAAAACGGCCGCGCAGAACTTTCGGACTTTTTTGCCGTCCTGTTTAACTATCACGGCCTTCTTGAGATGTTTCACGTCATCCCGGGCAGCATTTTACTGGCCTCATTCTTTATCATGGGAATCTCCGCCTACCACCTTTTAAGGAAACAGCATGTCAACCTGTTCACCAAATCCTTTAAAATCGGTTTGACCACCGGCCTTGCCTGTTCAATTATCGTTGCCATCGGCGGTGATTTCCACGGCGTCAACGCCGCTAAAAACCAACCGGCCAAGCTTGCAGCCATGGAAGCACACTGGGAAACCCAGACACGTGCACCCATTGTTTTATTTGCTATCCCAAGCGAAGAGCAGGAAAGAAATCTGATTGAGTTCGGCACCATTCCCGGTATTTTAAGCTTTTTAGGTTTTCATGATTTTAACGCCGAAGTCGTCGGGCTCAGAGACATTCCAAAAGATGAACGCCCGCCCGTTCTGCCGACCTTTATCAGCTTCAGGGTCATGGTCGGCATCGGTACCTTTATGATCCTGATTACCGCTTACGGCTGGTTCCGGCGTAACAAACTCATGGAGAGCCCGACCTTTTTAAAAATCATGCTCTTTTCCATCCCCCTTCCCTATATTGCCATGGAAGCCGGATGGGTGGTCGCAGAGGTGGGCCGCCAGCCCTGGATTGTCTATGGCATTTTGAAAACAGCAGATGCCGCTTCTCCCATTGCCGGTTACCAGGTGATGCTCTCCCTTGTGGGATTCATCGTGGTATACAGTTTTCTGGGTGCTATCGGATTCTACCTGATGGCCAAACACGCTAAAAAAGGCCCTAAGGCCGCTACAAACTAAAGGAGTTAAAAAATGTTACTTGAATCCAGCTGGTTTTTTTTGTGGGGACTTTTGTGGGCTGTTTTTTTCATGACAGACGGATTTGACTTTGGTGTCGGAACCATTTACCCGTTTATCGGAAAAACCGATCGCGACAGACGGGTCATGATCAATTCCATCGGCCCTTTGTGGGATGGCAACGAAGTCTGGCTTTTGACGGCCGGCGGGGTGACCTTTGCGGCATTTCCCCAGGTTTACGCCACCATGTTTTCATCCCTTTATACTCCGCTGATGCTGATCCTCTTTGCGCTGATCTTCAGGGGGGTGGCATTTGAATTCAGGGGTCAGATTGACAGCCCGGGATGGAAAAAATTCTGGGATATCTGCATCTTTTGGGGCAGTTTTCTGCCAGCCCTTTTGTTCGGGGTGGCGTTTGCCAACATCTTTGCCGGCATTCCCTTTGACGGCGAAGGACTCTACCACGGCAACACCTTAAAGCTGTTGAATCCGTACGGTCTTCTGGGAGGGGTTCTTTTTGTTCTGCTGTTCATCCAGCATGGTGCCAACTGGCTGGCGATAAAAACCCGGGATGAACTGCAGCAGAGGGCGATTGCCGTTTCTGCCAAAAACTGGCTGGTCCTTGTTCCCGTGGCTGTTATCTTTTTGATTTACTCCTTTTTTGCCACAGATCTGTATGACAATTATTTTAAATACCCGATTCTCTTCATTGTCATCCTGATTGCTGTGGGTGCATTGTTCGCCACCCGTTATTTTGCAGTTAAGCAATCCTATTTCAAAGCATGGTTTGCATCGGCGGTTATGATAGTGGGATGTACATTTTACGGTATTATCGGGTTGTTTCCAAACCTGTTTCCGTCCAGTATTGACAAAGCATTTAACCTGACCGCTTTTAATGCATCGTCCAGTCCGTTGACACTTAAAATCATGCTGGGAGTTGTGCTTGTCGCCATTCCCACGGTTATCTGTTACCAGGTATGGGCATATCACTTTTTCAAAGACCCTGTCACACAGGAAGATCTTGATATGGAAGAAGCGTATTGATATGATAGAGCGAGCCATTTGAAGGCAATCCGAATTATTAATCTGTGTTAAAAAAAGGAGAATGATGTATGGACAGATATGTATGCGGTCCCTGTGGTTATGTGTATGATCCGGCGGACGGCGATCCGGATAACGGAATTGACCCGGGAACCGCCTTTGAAGATCTTCCGGATGACTGGTGCTGTCCCATCTGCGGTGCAGCCAAAGAGGATTTTGAAAAAGAATAGTTTTAACGGATAATACGGTTTACAGCCGGACGGAGTATTTTCCGACCGGCTGTTCCCAAATCCACCATCAAATGTTTGCTTAACATATGGGCCATGGGGTTGCACCGCCTCCCTGGCCTTCAGCAAGGTGTCGGATGCAAGGCGTGACGACTGAGGGGGTATCAGCCATACTCCGCTACTCGATCTTTTTGCCGGCAGTCTGTTCAATCATGGAGACAATCCACTGACTTAATTTCTTATTGCTGACACGTCCGATCTCTTTTGCAACCTTTTTAGTATCCAGCTCCGCCCGGGCCATGGTCTTATGACCGCCGGCCGAGCCGAATTCGGAAAAGGCCTCTTTGGCCGTATTCCCGGCCCCTTTTCTCAGACCGTCGTTACGCAGAACAATGATCAATTTTTTATCGTATACACCGGAGACAATGCTCCAGTTAATCCGGGTAATGGTTAAAAAAAAGTCTGCCACCACCACCAGCTCATCCGGCTTTGAAATAAAACCGGCATGAAAAAAGACCCGGTTGTTGAGCACATGGCGTTTTTTGATGGCTTTGCCTAAAAAATCAAGATCCCCCTGGGTCAATGCCGCCCGTTCAACTTTGGTGATGATATTGTTGTTTGCAAACTTATACAGATATTGAAACGCACGAATATCTTTCAGACTGGCCTGACGGGTAAAATCGGATGTATCGGTCTTGATCCCCAGCATGAGGGCGGCGGCCAGTTTGGCTGACGGTTTTATTTTTTTTGATTTTAAATATTCTGTTAACAGTGTGGCACAGGCCCCGTAATCCGGCCGGATATCGACAAATGTGGCCGTATCGAACGAAAGGGGATGGTGATCGATAATGGCATCAAATTCAAATTCTGAAAACCGCTCATTATGATCCGGCTGAGAATCCACGATTACAAAATGATCATATTGATCTTTCTCAATTTCATCCAAGGCCACCAATCCGGGTTCTGTATACTCGATCATGGCCAGATTGTCCGGCCGGCTGATTTTATTAAAATGAGAAATAACCACTTCACTGACCTTTCTCCAAAGCAACCGTTTGATTGCCATGGCACTGGCAATGGCATCTGGATCGGCATTGATTACCACCAGAATTTTAGAGTGGCTTTCAAACAGATCCAGGAATCGATTGACTTTTTCAAGATTGTTCATCTAAACTACCTTCCGTTTGTTACTGCTAAAGAAAAGAGTCAGTGTAATAAAAGCATAGCTGATTATGGCTAAAATAGCAAACCAGCCGAAGAAAACTCCCATGGGTGCCAGAACCACGGCCGTCAGCCAGTGGATGAAAATCACCGTGGGCGAGTGGAGCCGGATGGGGAAATCTTCAAATCGGCAGATCACCGATAACCCGCATAAATTCCATCCGTATAACGACGCAAAAACATGCATATGCAACAGCCATTTTGATTTTTCGACATCATATCCTTCGGACATCTGCATAAATATATAGACAATTCCCGTGATGGCGGTGACGATTAAGAAACCGATTCCCGAGGTCAAAAACATTTTCTGCTGAATTTTATCGGCAAATCTGGCATAAAGCACAAATACGGTAATCACCGCCATGAACAACGCCGATGTAACAAAAATTTGAGGAACAAATTTCTCAAACAGGATAAATCCGAAAAAAATGATCACTCCCACGGTGATCGTCCAGAAGCAGAGTTCCATAATCACCCTTGATGATGACCCTTCAATCTTTTTGAGCATACCAAAAACAAGGGACAAGGTAATCAGTGAGAGGGGGAATGAATAGCCTAAAAAGAACGTATTCAGGGTCAATTTCTCCATCACGATGAATTTAAGATACTCATTGTTCAAAATGACGAGGCTCGCCATCAGCAGACCGATGGACAGGCAAAGCAGGGATGCCTGGTGGAACTTTTCAGAAACCGGTATATCGGACCGAATGAAATGAACCGGGACAAGGGCAAATTTTTGAATTCTCACCTTCTCCACAATCACAAACAAAAGCACAGACAGAAAAATGGTCAGCGGATACCACATGATAAACGCTGAAAAGGCATACACCAGGGACCCGATAAAAAAAATCCGGACCGTTTTTGAGACATCTGCCCTGCCCTGGGTATAATAGAGCAGAATGCTGCCGCCGGTGCACAGATTAAATAAAAAAATATGCAGCCGCTCAAAGCTATATTCATTTAATGGAAAATAGATATCGATAAATCCGAATATCAAAGCGGTAATCATCAGGGTGGCAAACAACAATTTAAGTTTTGTGTTCATTTGAAATCAATTCCATATTATATAGAGCGTGAATTCTATGTCATCGTCCAAGCGTTGTTTTCAATGCCGATTCCAGGCTTTCATGCCGGAAACGGAACCCGGATGCCTGCAATTTGGAAGGAGGCACACGGGCACTGGCCAACAGGGTCTCCCTGCCCATTTGCCCCCACAACAGAGATGAAACCCATTCAGGCATAACGAAAAAGGCCTTTTTCGAAAAAATCCGTGCCAATTGATTTGAGAACTCCCGGTTGGTGACCGGGTGGGGTGCGGTCAGATTAACCGGGCCATCAATCTTTTTGTGATTCAAGATATGCAGAATCCCTGAAAGCGTGTCTTCCATACTGATCCAACTCATATATTGCTTTCCGTGGGAAAGACGAACGCCGCATCCCAAGCGAAACGCCGGCGCCATTCTTTCCAGCGCCCCGCCGGCAGGCGTCAGCACGATACCGATCCGAAGCCGGACCGTTCGTATGCCGAGATCTTCCGCAGGCAAGGAAGCCGCTTCCCAGTCTCGGCAGACATCGGATATAAAGCAATCCCCCTGCCCCTGGTCTTCGGACAGTTCTTCATCGGACCGGTCACCGTAAAAACCAATGGCTGAGGAGGAAATAAAGACCTCGGGTCTGTCTGCCATTTGCGACATCAGTTTCACCAAAAACCGGGTCGGGATTACCCTGGAGTCAATGATGCGCTTCTTTTGGCGCTCCGTCCACCGCCCCCTTGAAATATCCACACCGTTCAGGTTGATAACCGCATCTATCCGCGGCAGGGTTTTGGCATCTATCTCTTCCTGGTACGGATCCCAGAAAACCTGATCCAGACCCGGATTACCCGCAGGCGGGTCGGATGGATGCCGGACAAGTTGAATCACACGGTGGCCGCAGGTTCGAAGGAAGGGGACAAGAATGCTGCCGATGGTGCCGCTGGCACCGGAAATAAGTATGTTCAGCTTCCGGTGCCGGTTTATATGGTGTTCCAGATCATACTTCAACACCTGGTGGCGATAGGTAAACATGCGGTTAAATTCCCGCCGGGCATATCCGTAAAAGGGGCGGCTTAAGATTCCCATGGGAAGCTTAAATTCCACATGATCCTCCATAAAAGAGGATCTGTCATCGTTTGGAATAAAACGATGGGTATGAATCCATTGGGTAAAGGGACCTTTTGTCTGCACATCCCTGAACATGGCATTTTTTTCATATGCCACGTGCTCGGCATTCCAGACCCTGGGGATGTTCAAAATCTTAAGCCTGAAACTGACTTTCACCCCTTTTTTTACCCCGTCACCCTGTCGCGACAAAACTTCCATGGGCGCCCAGGGCGGGGTTAAGCGCTCAATGGCTCCCGGTTGCTCATGCCAGGCAAAAAGTGTCTCAACCGGTACATCTATCAGTGTCTTTTTCGTGTATATACGATTGCCCATTATTATTTTTTAACGCAGGTCATGATCCAGCGCCTGAGATCTTCTCTAATTTATAAGGATATCCATACCTGATTCATCCGCTTAACCCGCCTGAAACCCAAATACTTCACTGTTTTCAAATTCGGAATGCCTTTTGGAACATTGACTTGAAGCGTCTTATACTATAATAATATGATCAAAGTTAAAACCTTTTTATGATCAATTTAAAAAGAAGTCTTTTCAGGCACACTCTTTGCGGATCATGAATGACGGTGAGCCGGATCAGCGAAACAAAAAAAGCTGATAAACCGAACAACTATTTTTTAATACTTAAAGGAGCAAAAATGGATAAATATGAATGTATTTGCGGGTATGTCTATGATCCTGCCAAAGGCGATGTCGATAATGGTGTTAACCCTGGAACTGCATTTGCCGACCTGCCGGCGGATTGGGTATGTCCGCTTTGCGGTGCCACTCAGGACAATTTTAAAAAACTCGATTAACACCAGGGAGGTGTGACATAAATGTATAAACCCATTGAAATTGCGGACGGCATCTATTCCGTTGGTTGCCGGGATTGGGACATCAGGGACTTTCACGGGTATTCCACCTATGAGGGAACAACTTACAATGCATTCCTGGTGCTGGGCGAGAAGAACATTCTCATTGATACGGTAAAAGAAAAATTTGCAGAAGAGCTTATTGCCAATATCAGCCGGATTATCGACCCCAAAGATATCGACATTGTCATCAGCAATCATACGGAAATGGACCATTCAGGCGCCATTCCGAAAATAATGCATAAAATCGGTGAAAACAAACCCCTGTACTGTTCCAAAATGGGTGCCAAAAATCTGAAGAGTCATTTTAACCGGGATTATAATTACCAGGTTGTGGGCAGTGGAGATGAACTGAAGATAGGTGGCAGAACCTTTTCTTTTCTGGAAACACGGATGCTCCACTGGCCGGATTCCATGTTTACCTATCTGGTTGAAGACGGCGTTTTGTTCTCTTCGGATGCCTTTGGTCAGCATTACTCCGGAGACAAATTTTTTGATGATGAGATCGGTGACGAAATTATCCCCCATGCCAGAAAATACTATGCCAATATTCTGCTCCACTTTTCACCCCGGGTTCAGGCATTGTTAAAGGATGTGGGAAAAATGGACCTGACCATTAATATGATCTGCCCGGACCACGGAATCATCTGGCGGGATAACCCGGCCAAGATTATCCAGGCCTATGATAAATGGTCCAGACAGGAACCGACGCGGAAAGCGGTGGTGATTTTCGATTCCATGTGGGAATCCACTACCAAAATGGCCCGATCCATCACCAGCGGTATTGAATCGGAAGAGATTCATGTCAGACTGATGAATACCCGTAAATGGCACCGCAGTGACATCATGACCGAAATTATCGATGCCGGTGCCATGATCGTCGGATCCCCCACGTTGAATAATAGTATTTTCCCGGTCATTGCCGATGTAATGACCTATGTGAAAGGTCTTCGGCCTCAAAATAAAATAGCGGCCGCATTTGGTTCATACGGCTGGAGCGGTGAAGCGGTTAAAATTCTGAACAAGGAATTTACCGAAATGAAATTAGACATCATTGATGAAGGCGTCAAAGTCCAATATGTTCCGGATGACAGTGATCTGCAACGCTGTTTTGATCTGGGTGTAAAAATTGCAAAAACATTAAAAGAACGGGTGCCTGAATAACAGATCAGGGCCACTCAATGAATTTGGAGGAATAATGCCTAACGACTTTAATGCCGAAGATATTTTGGAGATGGCTGTTAAGATTGAGCAGAACGGAGCCGTTTTTTATCGAAATGCAGCCGAACATGTGACCGATGATGAGCAAAAAGCATTTCTTCTTGATCTGGCAAAAATGGAGGATGATCATGAAGAGACGTTTATGGCAATGAAAAATGAACTTAAAAAAGCAGATACCGTATCGACAACCTTTGATCCGGATGATGAAAATGTTCTCTATCTAAAAGCCCTGGCCGATTCCAAGGTGTTTTTTAAAAAAGAGGAACCTGGCAAAGATTTGAACACTATCCTATCCAGTGCCATTCAGACTGAAAAAGATTCCATTGCATTTTATCTGGGAATGAAAGAACTGACCCCGAAAAACCTGGGGCGATCCAAAATTGACGACATTATCAAAGAAGAGATGAAACATATCCGGCTTTTGGCCGGCAGACTCTCTGACTGCACCTAGTTTTTTATTATAAATACCTAAAAAAAAAACGCCCTCCGGACCACTCGGTTCCAGGGGGCGTTTTTTTTAATGACCGATCGGAATCAGGCTTTCCAGAGACCGTGGAGATTGCAATAGGCCAGTGCCGTCACCTTTTGCGCATCGGTTTTAAAAACAGCTTCCGGTGTACTGGAAGGGGTGAGCATCCGGCGCTGCATAAACATGCCGTCTTCAGAGGTAATTTCGATCCACTCGATCCAATGTTCCGGAGTCATCGGATGGGCCACACTTCCAACTTTGACCAGATAACCGTCATCTGTTTTTTCAATGACCGGCACGTGCTTTTCCAATGCAGCGTCAACCGTATTTTCCACCAATCTGTCCATGGGTTGTGCACAGCACATCACCGGAGGTTTTTCACCATGAAGCACCTGAACGATGTTGCCGCATTTGGCACATTTATAAATGCCGAGTTGTTCAGCCATTTTAATCTCTCCTTTTTATTATAATTAAATATGTTTCTATTGATCCGGCGCTTGACAGGCGCTGAATCAGATAGAGGATCGGAAACCCGTTCCTATGTTTATATTCAATTTAATTCCAATTATCCAGAGAAAATTTTATACGGATTGGTCGGATAAACATCCGGCAACTCTTTTATTCTTTTTTTTATCCTTTTTTATGGCATGAAATATGGACGCCATCTGATAATAAATTTCATTCGGCGATTTTAGAGCGGCATAACACCGGGGGTTTTTCCTCTGTTTTTTGGCTTCTACTGCAGTTGTTTCTGACATTTCATTGCCCTCCGAAACATGGGAAACCGTTTATTTAAAACACCACACTCATTTACCAAAATGTATAGCAGATCCATGAGACGATATTTCGCTGATTCAGAGTTTTTAACTGTTCTGTGGCTCAATATCGTCCGGATCTTTAAAGGCTTGCCCGTCCAGTTTGGTTAAAGGTCTCTACAAACCTATAACCTATGCAAAAACGGATGCCCGTAATATGTAATGCTGTTAAAGGTGCGGTTGGATAAATATATCCATCAACATGGATTCAATCGCAATAAATCGTATAAAAGAATTTCTGGTTGGTGATTTTATTCTTGTATCATAGACAAAAAAAAGGGAGCCGGCAAGGATAAATTTACTTTTTTCATAATAAATTCAATATATCCGAAGATTGATAAGCCGTTATCATCAAAAGAACACAGAAGAGGCACCCAAAAAACAATTGTACGAATTGATACGAAAACAGGAAGACAGGTCGATTTTACGATCCCGGATTTACGGTGCTGGTTTTACAGTACTGGGTTTACGGTATCGGGGTTTATCTTTCACGAATTTTTATGTTGTATGACGTTATTCGGTGCAGAGATCCAGGGCAAGAATTAATTGATCCAAATGTTTTTTTTCAGCCTGGGATAATCTTAAAAAGATCGCCTTGATCTCCGGCATTTCAAAATTTTCAGCCATGGTTTTGTAAAGGTCATACGCTGAATACTCGAGTTCAACGGCAAAATCAAGAATATCCATACAGGTATTGCTATCTGGATCACGGATGACCGCCTCTATCTCCTCAAAATATTTTCCTCCCTCCAGAATATCCCCTGTGCACCGATCAAAGTAGGTCTTAAAGTCGGTTTCAGATGCCTGGATTTTTTGCATTTCATTGAAAATAGACCGGGCGTGGCCGATTTCATCCCCGGACATTTTTTCAATAACGGCAAGAAGATCGGTTCCGGCCAGTTGTTCCTTTGCCATCTGGTAAAACCGGAACGCCCCCTTTTCAAAATTTACCGCTGTTTCCAGAGTGGCATGCGGATCGGCATTCCGGGGGAAGCGATCAACTCTGGGCATATCCAGAAGGATTTCACCCGAGTACTCATACAATCCGTCCCGAAGATGATAGAGATTCTCCTCGGCATGCCCGGCATCGGCAACAAAAATCGCCGCCACCTTGGAACGAATCCCGCGGGTACAGCAGAAAATTAGTTTCCGGCCGGTTTCAAACATATACGGATCAAATTGGATATCAGCTAAAGGGACGTTCACGGACCCGGGAATATGGTCCAGGCGATATTCCTCGGCCTGCCGGACATCCACAACAAGGTAATCTTTTTCGCTCTCCGTTCGGATAAGCTCCTCCAAAGCTTCGGCACTCAGTCCCCCGATCATCCTTTTCCCCTTTTTTATCCGCTTTTAACGGTCTTTTATATTTCCCAGACCTGCCGCAATGGATCCATATTTTTCATTAAAATTTTCATGTAAGCGTGTTCCATGTCAATCATCTCGATATCTTTTTTTCTCAACCATTCAGACAGCCATGCAAATCTCAGTGCCAGGACGTACTCGGGAAAATACCGCCATCCCATATCCGAGATGATTCCATTCTCCTTTACCCGCTGAATAAAACACATAACCATGGGCATGCCGAATCCGTTGGGATCTTCAATGCCGGCACACCCCACAAGGTTGGCCGCATCATAGAGATCCGGTTTTTTCCCGGTAAACTCCCAATCGATAACCGCCAATATCCTGTCTTTGTCCCAAATCACATTTAACGGATGCAGATCCCCGTGACAAAAAGAGAGCGGCAACCGGTCATGAACCGTCATAAACTCTTTTTCCAAAAAGAACAACACCGGTAAAAACCGGTCATGGGTATCCCGATCGTGGTGCTTCATCTGTGAAAACAACCGGTATATATATCTTTTTATAGAAAAAGCCGTGTTGTTAAGCGGTGACTCAAGCGGTCCGGATGTCTCTTTGAGCCGGGTTAAAAACCGGGCAAACCCGTCTCCCATGGGTGCCGATTCCAGATATTCCGGTTGCCTAATACCGGTGCTGTCCAGAAAATCCGAAATCTGAAACCATCCTGTCTTTGACCCGTCTGTTTGATACGGTTGCAAAAAAATTCCGTCCGGAGTCGATTTATAGGGCAATGCCTGGGTTAACCCCTGCCGGTTTAAATCATAAACCGCCCGTGCAACCGACTCCCTTAACACATGTTTTCCGGATCCGAATTTTTCGATCAGATATCTCTTACCTGCCGTATCTTTAAAAACGGCTCTTGAAATGCTTCTCTCGGGGCTGCCCTGGATTTTGAGCCCCTGACATACCGATTCAAATTCAATTCCCCAGACCTGATTTACCCAGGCAGTAAATTTTCGGTTGCCGGGTTTAAAGAATTCTTCCAATGGCCGCTTCCAATTGCTGCTTGGGTTGCATGCCCACCATTTTATCAACGATCTGACCGTTTTTTACCAACAATAATGTGGGCACACTGGTTATCATATAGCGGGAGCCGATCAGGCTGTTTTCATCCAGATTCAGTTTTGCAATCTTGACTCTGGCCCGGTATTGAACGGATAGTTCGTCCAAAATCGGCCCGATCGCCTTGCATGGACCGCACCAGGGAGCCCAGCAGTCGACAAGGACCGGCAAAGGTGAATGGAGCACCTCCCTGTCAAAGGTCTGATCCGTCACAATAATCGGACGGCTCAGATTTTGAACCGGCAGCAGGGATCGGCATTTGGCACACCGGGGCCCCTCATCGATCCGGGCCACCGGTATCCGGTTTTTGGCACCGCACTCCTTGCAAGCCAGAACCACTGTTTTTTCACTCATAATATCCTTCCTTCAGATCATTTCCGCAATACTCTTTCCATACCCCTGGGCGGCCTGAATCCCGCCGCCCACCCAGCTGGCTTTGAGCATCAATGGTCCGTCCGAAGTCATATTCATACCGAAAATGTGTTCCATGGTATCAAATATCCTCACCGGTGCTTCCCCGCTCCATCCGTATGCGCCAAAAGATCCGCCGGGTTTTCCTTCCAGATCGGCCCGTTCAGCCAGAAAAAGAATTTGCTTCATGGCGGAAATCATTTCACCATGGTAGGTGGCAGAGCCAAAAACGTATCCGTCATACCCTTTGATATCTTCCTCAGACTGAATCTGATCGGATCGTTTTACCTCTGCTTCATGGCCGGCCAGACGGACCCCCTCCCCGATCAATTCCGCAATTCCTTTTGTCTCATCCGAACGTGTGGCATAAATAATCAGAACTTTACCCATTTCCCCTCCTGATATTGTTTTTTTTTATTGTGGTTAACGAATCAACCGTTTGAAACACGGACCCAGATGAATCAGATGCACATGGCAGGACAACACCTTATTTATCAATCCATTGGCACCTGATTCAAACTGAGTATAGATAAAATATTCCCCCTTTGGGCCATCTGATCCATTCAAAATTTCGGTCATAATATCACTCATTGCAAATTTATCAAAGTTGTATTCAAACCGGCTGTAAAAACAGTGTACCAACCACCGGTAAAACCGACCATTCATATTGAAAACAATACCTTTTGAAATTTTTTATGATGTCTTTACCAGCCTGTTTCTACAAAATAGTGAAAAGCAAAAATCAGACCAGATTTTTATCATCGGGTGAAACCGGCTAAAAAGTTTGACCGGAATGACTTTAACCTTGCAAATCAGGCCTAAAATGTGCAAAATTCAGTATCTGAAATTCCAAATCCATAAATAAAGATGATACTATACAAACAAATCAAAGGAGAAATTCATGGCCGAGGATAAAGCAACATTATACGCCTTGAGCACTTGCAGCCACTGTAAATCGACAAAACGGCTCTTGTCGGAGTGTAATGTTGAATATGATTATATAGAAGTGGATGATCTTGAAGGACAGGAAAGAAAAGCGATTTTAGAAGATATCAAAGCCCTCAATCCCCGGTGCTCTTTTCCCACCATCAAAATAAACGACATCGTCATTGTCGGGTATAAAGAAAAACAGATTAAGGAGGCATTGGGTATTAAAAATGAAGGTTGACCAACTATATGAAGCGTTAAAAAAATCCCAGGAGGCCAAGGGGATATACTTTAATAAAGATAAAGATCTTGTTTTTGAGCTGCTTGAAGCATTGATCCTCAATAAGGACCGTTACGGATATATGGCCTGCCCCTGCCGGCTGGCTTCCGATGACAGAGAGCATGATAAAGACATTATCTGCCCCTGTGTTTACCGAGAACCCGATCTGGAAGAATACGGCGCTTGTTTTTGCGGACTCTATGTATCACCGGCTCTTCACAATGGTGAGATAGAGGCTGAATATGTTCCGGAGCGTCGACCACCCGAGAAATTATTTTAGCCTTTTAAGGAGGAACACATGGATGATGATTGTACTCTTCCGGTTTTAAATACCGGTCTTCGTGGCGTGGATGTCGCCAGTTCAAAAATTTGTGATGTCAATGGTAAAGAGGGCAAGCTGATTTACCGGGGATTTCTCATACAGGACCTTGCAGAAAAAGCCGGGTTTGAAGAGATCTGTTTTTTGCTCTTATATGAACGGCTGCCCAAAAAAGAGGAGCTGGACCGGTTTGATCAAAGCTTGAGACAAAAACGGGAGGTGCCGGAAAATGTTTTTACATTTTTAAAAGCGCTTCCCGCAGATATGAATCCCATGGATGTCCTTCAGATGGCTGTGCCCATGCTGATTCAAAAGGATGAGAACGTGGGTACGCCTGGCATTGAAAATACCTTATTCAGCGCAGAGAACCTCATCGCCGGCATGGCGACCATCACCGCTGCCTGGGAGCGTATCAGAAATAATAAGGAACCGGTGGCACCGGATCCGTCCTTAAATCACGCAGCCAATTTTCTATACATGCTCAAGGGTGAAAAACCGGATGATGAAAGTGCCCATTTCTTTGATACCGCCCTGGTCCTGCATGCGGAGCATTCCTTTAACGCATCCACATTTACGGCACGCCAGGTGGCATCCACACGGGCCCATATTTACGCTGCCGTTTCCGCTGCCATCGGTTCTTTGTCAGGCGCGCTTCATGGCGGGGCCAATGTAAGGGTCATGGAAATGCTCAAGGAGATCGGATCGGTTGACAAGATTGATACTTATATCAAAACGCTTTTAGACTCCGGCGGATTGATCATGGGGCTGGGCCATGCCGTTTACCAGACCGATGATCCAAGGGCCCTGATCCTTGAACCCATGAGTAAACGGATGGGTGAAATCTCGGGAGACTCCCTCTGGTACGAGTTGTCCCGTTCGCTGGAAATAAAGGGGAAAGCGGCTTTTAAAGCTAAAAAAGGAAGAGAGATCTTCTGTAATGTTGATTTTTACTCTGCCTCTCTTTTTTATGCCATGGGAATTAAGACCGATCTTTTTTCCCCGCTTTTTGCCATTTCAAGAATCAGTGGATGGGCGGCCCATGTCATTGAAGAGCAGTTTGCCATGGCGGCCCCCAAGCCGTCGCTCTACCGGCCGGGTGCGGAATATGTCGGTGATTATTGCGGTCCGGATGAATGTTCGTATGTTGATATTGATGAAAGATAACCTATTTGTGATAAGGAAAATTTGATGAAAGTCTGGCAGTGTACGGTTTGTAAATATATTCATAAAGGGGATGAGCCCCCTGAAAAATGTCCCGTCTGCGGCGTGGATGCAAGCAAATTTATTGAAATCGATGAAGCGGATATCCCTGATAAAACGCCCAAACGAAAACAGATGCAAACCGCAGCGGAACCGGCTCAAAAAGAACCCGAAACCGTGATGGGAAAAATCGAAGCCCTGTTATGCCGGCATCACGCACACCCGATTTCCGTCCATGCACCCAATGGAATCGTTCCGCTTGCCGTACTTCTCTGGGTATTGGCCTGGCTGTCCGGCTCTGAATTGTTCGGAAAAGCCGCCTTGATAAACCTTGTGTTTGTCATCACCGTTCTTCCGTTTGCGATATACACCGGTGTACTGGAGTGGAAAAGAAAATACAATGGGGCAATGACCCTTATTTTTAAGCTTAAAATACTGGCAGCCTCTCTTACGGGCGTATCCTGTGCCATCAGCATCGTATGGTATCTGATCGATCCCCGGGTCCTTCACTCCATCACATCCCTGGGGTTTTTATTTATCAACCTCATCATGCTGGCAGCAGTCGGTGTTGCCGGTCATATCGGCGGGAAACTGGTATTTAAGGATTGATTAACAAGTCATAAAAGTACGGGTAAAAACAATACCGGCCAAAATCAGGTGTGATCTTCGGCCGGTATTGTCGGTTTCAAAATGTTGGAACGGCTATCAAACTGTCATGATATATCAGGGTGATATCTCTATATCTCGATCACCAACCCCACCGGACAATGATCCGATCCAAAGATATCATTATCAATAAACGCGTCTTTAACCATACCCTTGTCAATTAAATCCTTTGTCACAAAAAAGTAATCAATCCGCCAGCCTGCGTTGTTTTTCCGTGCATTAAACCGATAAGACCACCACGAATATTTTACCTGCTCCGGATAAAAATGGCGAAACGTATCCACATACCCCATCTCAATCATACGGTCCAGTACATCGCGCTCCTCTCTTAAAAACCCGGACCGTTTGGAATTCGGACCCGGATTCTTCAGATCAATTTCATTGTGTGCCGTATTAAAATCACCGGTGACAATCAGGCTCTTTCCCCTATTTCTCAACTCATCGGCATATTCTAAAAACCACTCATAAAAATCAAACTTATACTTAAGGCGGTCGTCATTCATCTGTCCATTGGGAAAATAGATGTTAAACAGGGTAAATCCCGGAAAATCGAGTTGAATGACCCGTCCCTCACCATCGAATTCCGGCCTGGAAAACGAGGTCGTTACCTTTTCAGGCGGTTGCTTGGTATAGGCGGCGACCCCGGAATACCCTTTTTTAACCGTGGAGTAAGACCAGAAAGATTGATACGTATGGAGACGGATCATCTCATCGGTCCGCTGATCTTCCTGAAGTTTGGTTTCCTGCAGTAAAAGAATATCTGCATCAAGCTTCACTGCTGAGGCTGAGAAATCTTTTTTCATCGCCGCACGAAGCCCGTTCACATTCCATGAAACAAGTTTTATTTTCTGTTTATCCGCCATTGATCTTCCTTTTTTAAAAAGACTGTCTCACGAGACAGGACTGTCTTGCACCATTCTGATTCACCCTTCATCAGAGGGGACGGTCTCCAATGACCGAAGCCCCCGAAAAAAAACGTCCATTCCCCGCTTATAATCCGTTTTTCAAAGACGATCCGAATCAGAGTATAATCCGGGCATCTGCAACCACACAGCGATCCGGGGTACAGATAACCGGATTCAAATCCACGGAATCGAATTGGTCTCCAAATGTCATGATTAAATCTGAAAATTTAACCATACTGTCGGTCAGGGCCGCCATATTGATACCGGCTGCGCCCCGAAAGCCGGTAAGTATCTCTTTACCCTTCAAGGATTGAACCATGGAAGTAACGTCTGCGGCTTTCAAAGGGGCCATTCGAATGGCGGTGTCATTATATATCTCAACCGATGTTCCCCCAATCCCGAATACGATAACAGGTCCGAATTGATAATCGTTTTTTGCACCGACAATCACTTCAATCCCGTGGATCATCTCCTCAACAAGAACCTGACTGCACCCGTCCAGCGTTAACAGCCGTTGCATCTGTTCGGTCAGTTGATCCGGATCGGAAATATGGGTGACAACGGCATTGAACTCTGTTTTATGAATAATTTTTTCTGAAACCGCTTTGACAACCACCGGGGTTCGGATGGATTTTAAAAATTCTCGACCCATTTGGATGTTGCCGGTTAAGATGAACTTTGGAATCTCTAAACCGTGATGTGCCATCAACTGTTTGGCATCCGGCTCCAAGACCCATCCAAGGTCTTTGCTCTGATTTAAAATCAGTTCAGTTTTATCATTTAACACGGCCGGCACCTCTTTAACGCGTTGGCCATCATCACCGCCCCTTTGACAGAAGACGCCACCGGAATATTGTTCAGTTCAAATCCTTCAATAATAATCTTATATTTATCTTCGTTAGGCACATAGGCAATCATGGGTTTACCTTCGTTTCTGGCAACCTGGCTGAGTTTCGCACCGATATCCGCAGAAACCCCCGGAGAATAAGGGAGCAATAATGCCAGTATGCATTCAATATTTTTATCCCGTGACAGATGTCGGGTGACGGCCACGATATCATCATCCACAGCGCTTCCGGTCAGATCGACCGGGTTATTTAAAGAGATAATATCGGCAAGTCCCTTTCTCAGTTTACCTTTTAATGCCGCCAAAGTGGCGGGTTCAAGCGCCGGTATCGACATACCGTACCGTTCACAGGTGTCTGCGGCAAGGACACCATGGCCACCGCTCAGGGAGATGATACCGACTCTGCCGTTGATGGTGGTTGAGTAACAGCTGAGGGATTCGCAAAAGGACGTCAATTCGTATTCATTATCCGCTTCTGCAACACAATGTTGTTTCATAATCTCGGAAAAAACCCGGTAATTACCGGCCAGAGATGCCGTATGACTGGAAACGGCCTGACTCCCTTTCCGGCTCTTTCCGGCTTTTAAGATCACCACGGGCTTAGAGCATTGTTCGGCCCGCCGGATAAATTTCCGTCCTTCTCCCTTTCCAAATCCCTCAATATAAAAGGCAATTACTTTTGTCTCAAGATCCCGGTCAAAATAGTCAAGCATCTCGGTTTCCCTTATCATTGCCTTGTTGCCGATGCTGATCCCCATGGAGACGCCGATCCCCTGACTGGAAAATTTAACCATTTGATCCACAAGCACCCCACCGCTCTGACTGACAAATCCGATATTCCCCTTTTGGGGACGAATCAGTCTTTCGCCCGGCAGAAAAAATGTATCAACCCGGTCCGGAGAGTAAATTCCAAGACAATTGGGCCCGACAAACGGGAATGCGGCTTCTGCTGCCATTTCCATGACCCGTTGCTGGATATCGTGATTTCCCGTTTCTGAAAACCCGCCGGATACGATCACCGCCCCTTTTACGCCTTTTTTAATACATTGCTCCACCACCCCGGGAACATACTCCGCTCTGACGGCGATAACTGCCATATCAACTTCTCCGGGTATGCTTTCCACGGAAGGGTAGACGGTTTCGCGGTTGAGTATCCCGCCTTTGGGGTTGACGGGAAAAGTCTTGACCGGGTACCGCAGGTGGTTTTTATTGTAAATCACATTGGCCGGGTGATTATCCTGTGAAGTGGAGACGCCGATTACCGCCATTGTCTCGGGTTTGAATAAAGACTTTAAATTCACGTTTCCTGTACCCCTACGGTTAGGTATGACCGATACGAGATCTGGTTGCCGGTTCAGTACGGACTGGCTGTAAAAAGAGTGCGGGCAGAATTAAATAAAACGATTTGATAAACACGCTTGATTTATAATAGCAAAGGGTTGACTCAATTTAAGATCAACCCTTTAAAAGTCACCCATATTTGTAACAGCGATCACCGGTTATCCAAAAACCGGTGTTGCAAAATCAGTTGTCCTGGTCTGCCAGGTAATCATCATACATGGACTCCAGGCCCAGTTTATGTTTGGATTCTTCTTGAACAAGAATCTCAAAGACCTTTTTCGTTTCTTCGTGATCGGTCTTTTCTGCCAGTGTAGAGTATAATTTCACCGCTTTCTCTTCTCTTTTCATGGCAATTTTTAAAATTTCGGGCATGGGCATCCCCTCTTTATATTCAATTTCAACCATATAATCACTGATTTTCAGATCAGTTACTTTTTTAAATTCATAGGCCTCGATCTTTTCTTTGTGGCCCGCGATGTCGGACAACAGTGCAACATGTTTTTCCTCTTCTTTTGCAAAATCTTCGAAAGTGGCTTTGAGAGATGCCCTTGTTGCTTCCTTTGCTAAAGATGAATAGAATTCAACCGCATCTTTTTCTCTATCAATGGCAAAATTTAATACCTCATCAACCGATCCAAAATTCATGCCTTCTCTCCTTAAATTAACGTTTTTTTTAAACAATTATAAACAAAAAAACCTTAAAATTTTTTTCTTAATTCGCAAAACGTATACCATATCCCGAAAAATATAAACAGATCTATATAAAATTTCGTTCCGTTTTTCATTAAGGGCTTAAACCGTATATTTCAGCTTAAACCGTTGCAACGCCATGATGATGTGATCATCATGGCGTTGCAACGATGGGTTTATCTGTCGAAAAGGTCTGCCAGCGCCCCGGTCACCGTTTCAAATGAAAACGAATATCCGCTATCTGTCAAATGCGCAGGAGTCGCGCGCTGGCTTTCAAGAAAAGCACTTCCCAGTTCACCCAGAACGGTTTTCACCATAAATGCCGGTGCCGGTACAAATGCGGGCCGGTGAAGTGCCTTTCCCAGCGCCGATGCAAACGTCTTTTGACGCACAACGCCAGGGGAATTAAAATTAAAAATACCATCCAGCTTAGTATCTTCCATTAAAAACAGAGCAGCCTGTTCGACATCTTTAATATGAATCCATGGGAACCATTGCCGGCCCGTGCCCAAGGGACCACCGGCAAACATCTTGAAAGCAGGAACCATCTTTGCCAAAGCACCCTGACGGCCCAGAACCACCCCGAACCGCATCACACAGACTCTTGCTCCTTTATTCCGTGCAGCCAGCCCTTCACTTTCCCAGTCTTTGCAAACATGTGATAAGTAACCCTGTCCCGGTGGATTGTCTTCGACAAGCAGATCATCTTTTCGGTCGCCATAGATGCCAACGGCAGACGTGGTCAAAAATGTCTGATTGTTTCCCTCATCCATGGCTTGGACAAGATGCCGGGTGGTCAGTACCCTGGAATCATAGATGGCCTGTTTGCATTTTTGAGTCCACAGGGTAAAAATGTTGCGGCCGGCCAGATTAATAATGACATCCGCTTTGGGTACGTTTTCCTGCCATTCTCCCTGGCGGCGGGTGTCGGCACTGA
The DNA here is from genome assembly GCA_028280105.1 of Desulfobacula sp. GTDB lineage: Bacteria > Desulfobacterota > Desulfobacteria > Desulfobacterales > Desulfobacteraceae > Desulfobacula. Next base: position 22,920 of record JANQML010000117.1, read on the forward strand.
CCCAGTTGAATTGATCATTTTCATCAATTGTCGGATGCTGATGAGACGTTCCGATTCCGATGACGGCGTCTCCTTTGTTTAAAAATGCCTTTGACAGACGGCTGCCGACAAAACCGGATGCGCCGGTAATCAATATCTGCTTCATATTAATGGGCCTTTAGTTGCGAGATATTATCCTTGAGTTGAGAAATCTGTAATCCCAGGCCGATACATTGCCGCCCCTCCATACAAAAATTGGCATCTTCTTCTTCCAGATAAGTATCAAGTCTTTGCCGGCCTTTTTTTAATCCGACTTTCCAGGCATGATTATCTGTGTCATAATTGACGATTAGATCTATCCCGCATCTTCCGACATCCGGATGGATGGATTGTATTTTTTCACAAATCTGATCTTTGGTATACATATGTCATCTCCTTCTTTCCTAAGAATTAATTAAAAAAGGAGCCAAACGGCTTTTCACACAAATTAATTCTTTTTTTAACAATGTAAATATAAATCCAAAGTCTTATTTCATTTTCGAATCAGCATCTTAAATTTTTTAATATCCTCCGGTACGGAAAATCAAAAAACGAAAATCCGCTATCAGGCATAAATCTTTCTTTCACCCGGTAAGGGTTTATGTTAGAGTTTAGTCAATATGTAATCAAACTTATCAATCGATCCAAGGTGGATGTTAAATGTCTTCTAAAAAAATAGAAGCCTTTCCTTCAGATACCATTCGTGCCATGTTCAATGCCACCGGCAGCCTGGCCTATCTTTTTGACAGAGAAGGAGAAATCCTCGATATAAACGAAGAAGGGGCCATTCTGTTTTCTAAAACGCCGGAGGAAGTCATTGGAAAAAACATAAAGGATCTTCTAAAAAAGAATGATTTTGAACGGATTTATTCGTTAGCGGACAAGGTATTCAAAAGCAAAGAAAGCTTGAATTATAAGCGGGAAAGAAACGGTCGTTTTTTCGAAGTTACCGTGTCTCCGATTTTCAATCCGGCAAATGAAGTCAAGCAAATTTGTATATTAGCCCGCGATATTACGGATTTAAAAAGAACGGAAAAAGCCCTGGCTGCCGTTGAGACGGCCGGAAAGGCATGCCACGAAATGAATCAACCCCTCCAGGTCATTTTGGGAAACATAGCGCTTTTAAAACGCAGTATCAAGGAGGATGATCCCGCCAACCGATTTCTCAACACTTTGACGATCCAGACGAACCGGCTGAGAAAAATCACCGAAAAATTAACCCATCTGACCCGGCATGAAACCAAAAAGCATATCAAGGGAACCGTCTTTGATATTGATCAAGCAAAATAAATTGAAACCTTACAGAAATAAAAACCAAAGGAAAAGGAGAAACCCGTGCCGGATAAAACAGAATTAATTAAAAACATTCCTTTTTCAGAACCCATGAAACTGACTGAGCTGGTTGATTATGAAGAAGGCAGGGTTGTCAGCCGAACCCTGTCCGCCAAACCACACATCAATATCACCCTGTTTGCTTTTGATAAAAATGAAGAGATCAGTGCACATACGTCTCCGGGAGATGCAATGGTGCAAATCCTGGATGGCGAGGCACTGATCAACATAGACGGCAAAGAGATAACAGCCGGTAAAGGGGAGGTGGTGGTGATGCCGGCAAACATTCCCCATGCCGTCAGTGCCAGGTCCCAGTTTAAAATGCTGTTAACCGTGGTAAAGCAACCCGTGAGTATCGGATCCCTTTAGATACGTTTACCTCATCGTTGCGTAAAAACTTTGATCTACCGACAGGGTTTGCCGTTTTAGCCCGATGCGCTCAAAGCGTACCGGTTGCCTTGAACTTTCCTGTCAGATGGTTGTTTGGCCTGACCCATCCTGTCCTGGTCCCGGTTTTTTGGGCCGACGCTTCCGGCGGAAAAACCGGGATAGAGAACACGTCCTCTTTCCTGACCGCCTGCATGAAACCGTCTTCCCATTATCAGGCTCGCACCCGTAAATAGAATCAGTCCCGCGCCATTCACCCATGGCATATAATGGCTGTCGCTGCCGGCAACCAACAATCCGGCAACCCAAAAAAATCCCACTGCACCCATCCGGCAATTATTACTTATTTTTTTTAATGTAAGTTGCATTTTAGAAGCTCCCAAACTTAATAATATTCAACATTTGTTTAAAAAACTAAACAAACCGGATAAAAAAACTATCTGTATTCCCGGCAGCTCCAGATCACCTTACCGATAACCCGGATGGTATCGGTCTCCTCCCGCTCCAGGTAGATCGGGGCATAATCCTTGTTATCACTGCAAAGTACCAGTTTGTTGGGATGTTTTTCCAATCGCTTAACCAGAATAGTATCCTCGACCCCAACCGCATAAATCGCACCGGCCAGAATATTCTTCTGCGACTGATCGATCAATACGGTATCTCCTTCTTTAATAACCGGTTCCATGCTCTGACCAAAGACCTCCATGGCAACCATTTGATTCGCCGATCCCTTTTTTGCCAACCACTTTGTCTGAAAGGAGAGATAATCGGTTATATGCTCCTCGCATTCAAAGGAACCGGTGCCGGCGGACAACCGGGCGGCAACTTTTGGTATGGATTGAAACTCAACATCCCGGTCAGATCTTGAATCCAGGAAAACCGATCCGGTTCCCGTTTCAAGCCAGCCCGGGTTAAATCCGAATGTCCGGTAAAGCTTGATAATCCATTTTTCAGGGATTTTATTTTTATTTCGGGCATGGGTGATTCCGGAACGGTTGATGCCCAACGATCTGGCCAATTCTGATTGTGACCCGATACCACCGGCGTCCAAAACCCTTGCCAGCAATTCATCCACTTTATTCATATACCCGCCTGACAATTTCTATTAATCGATACCATGGGACCAGACTGTCACACTCGATGAAAAAATGCAACAACTTTTTTTAACCTAATTAGTTTCTGTAGATTTGAATGAATATGTTTAAAAAACAATAGTTTAAAGCATTTTGGGCTCGCTTTTTGAACGAGTGTATGTTATAATATTGTT
>JANQML010000119.1 GCA_028280105.1 Desulfobacula sp.
TTCGTTCCCAAGGTTTTGCGGTAGATTACTACAGCGGCAACCTTGGCGCCTTGAAGCTGGAACCTTCACGCTTTTTACAACGATGAGGATAACCTATCCATCTTACTTGTCTTTTTATCCGTATTCTTCGTTGGGGAAAGGCATACATAGCTCGTTATGTGCGCCTTTTCCCGCCTTGAATACGAATAAAAATTCGGCGCAATATGTAAAGGTTCTTTCCACTCGCTGCCTAACTTGAGATGAGGCTCTGCAACCGGGCCTTTTGCAGGGTGCATTAGAAAAACCACGGTTGATGCCAAAAAACATGAAGAATTTGATCGTAAAAACCAAAAAGAACAAGCCAACCGCAAAATGCATAGGCGATGCAAAACTTCCAGCTGTATTTCCCCCATAGCTTGAGATAGATGCCAATGAAGAGAGGCAGCGTCACGATTTGACCCACTAACAGGGATACCACTATTATTAACAAAACCCAAACCAGAAATTGATAAGATTTCAATAGATTAATGGAGTGAGCTTGCGCTTTTAAGTATGCCGACAAGCGACTGTGTTCTCTCCTCTCCATTAAAAACTCTCGACCATCTTTAAAAAACGTGATGAATACCAGCAGTATTGCCGGAAAAGATATCACAAAAGGAAACTCCCAAGCGAAAGTTGGCCATTGGAGCGCTTTGACAGCTGCGTAGACAAAAACTATTGCGAGCAAGCAAGTAAAGGGCAAAGAAACCGCCGGATTTTTTAGTGATCCTTCTCCATGCGATGGACCGGTTTTTCTTTTTTTTGTTTTTATGATGCCCTTGGCAGAAAAAAAGAGTACCAGAATAATCAGTGCGATAATGACCATTACGACAGGCCTGGTAAGCCATATAAAGTTATCATGAGTCTGTATACTGAGCTGAAAAGAGTTCTCCAGAAGTGGACCAAGGACCATAGCCAATAGCAACGGTGGTCGGGGCCAGCCTCCATGCTTCATTATATAGCCGATTACCCCCATCGATAAACAGGTCACCCAGTCCCCCATAGACGCACTGCTCATCCATGCCCCCATTAATACAAAAAGTATCGACGCCGGCACGATTAGGTGCCCTCTTACGTATGCGACTTTGACAACCTGTTTGCTCCAAACCAAAAGAAGGATTCCGGCAAGAACATTGGCAATCACTATTGTCCACACGATGCTGAAGGTAATGTGTAGCTTTTCATCCAGCATTTCCGGTCCGGGTCTTATGCCCTGGATTGTGAGCGCACCCAGAAGGATTGCCGAACCTATGTTGCCCGGAATTCCAAATCCCAAAGTCGGGATGAGAGCCCCTCCCTTCATGGCGTTGTTCGCAGCTTCAGGAGCAATAACACCACGGATGTCTCCGTTTCCAAAAGACGATTTATCCTTGGCACTTTGGACAGCATGCCCATAGGCAACCCAGCTGACGATCTCTCCCCCTAGTCCCGGCAACATCCCCACATAAGTACCAATTGCGCTGGATTTCAGAGTAAGCCACCAATTTTGCACGACATCCTTTATCCCGTCGAAAATACCTCCACCTTTTGCCGTGTCTTTGGGAATACGGGATATTGAGACATCTTTGGTGGCCAGTTCCAACAGCTCCGGTATTGCAAAAAGACCCAGCGCAACCGGCACGATTGAAATCCCGTCCAGTAAATAATCCATCCCGAACCAGAAACGCGGTATGGAGATCGCCTCTGAATATCCGATCATCGTTATCAAAAGTCCGAGCAATGCCGAGACAAGACCTTTGGTGATGGACCTGCCACTGATTGAACTGACCATTGTTAATCCCAAAATGCCCAACATGAAAAGTTCCGGGGATCCAAACGCCAGAATAATCGGTTTGACCAATGGTAAGGAAAGACCTAGCATTAAGGCACCAAAAATACCTCCGGCCACGGAAACACTTAAGGCAGCCCCTAAAGCACGCCCGGCCTGACCTTTTTTGGCAAGAGGAAAACCATCCAAAATGGTGGCAGCTGACCCGCCGGTACCCGGAACTCCGAGCATGACCGAGGGGATGGTGTCTGAAGTCGTTACAACCGCAAACATTCCCAGAAGAAGTGCAATTGCCGACACAGAATCCATACCAAAGGTGAACGGCAACAGAATAATGAGGCCTAAGATGCCCCCCAAACCGGGAACAGCTCCCAGCCAAATACCAATAAAAACTCCCAACACCAGAAATCCAATTGCCGGCCACTGCAAAACCATTGTCAGTGCGGTCAACATGCTTTCAATCATGATTCGTAAGCGCCTTGTTATATTGTTTCGATGTCACGGTGGAGCTTATCAAATGGAATCGTCGTCATCATTACCGCTGTCTGTCCCGGTAAAGTATCGGGGTATGGTCAGTCGTGCCCCCTGATCTCATCCTCTAATAACCTTAAAATAGCCGGGCAGGTTACATTGAGTCGTTTCATCAGACCATCGGTATCATGATAACGGCGGTTCTGCTTTCAAGTATGCGACACCTGAGTATCAAACATGCCACTCCCTTCAAGGCATGTTCCTATTTTTTGGTGGCATCTGCGATAAAATGTTTGAGATATGCGATTGTATCCCGGTCTGCTTTATCTAGATCGTTGACCATTTTTTGAAGGCTGATTGTTGAAACCGGTTTAAAAACAAATCCGATGATTTTTTGCATTTCATCTTTGAGCTCCGGATCTTGCATCAGTTTTTGAAATCCTTCCCTTAAGGCTGCGGTTGCTTCCTCGTTCATTTCAGGCGGTCCCCAGAAAAACCAGCTGGCTGCCGAGTATAAACCCCTTACCATATTAAATGCGTTCCACAGATCGCCGGAAGGTGTTTTTCCTTTTATTTGCTCATGTATCTCCGCAAATGTCGGCATATCATTGATATCTTTGCTTTTAAAATAATTGCCCTGCTCATCCCTGTTCTGAAAATACCAAAGTGGGGTCACGGTTCCGTCCTTGACCATGGTCGGCTCAACACCTGAACGATAACCGATAAGGGCATGCGTGGTGATATTAGCCTCTCCTTGCTTGATAGCAGCCCGCACTTTGGCTGCTCCTCGATAGCCGGTGACGTAACGATAATCAAGATCCAGCAATTCAAGGCTTAAGCGGCCAAACAGATCCAGGGGAATCGACGGTCTCAAACCGGCATAGACAAGCCGGTCGGCCTTGACAATATCAGTGGGGTGTTTGATTCCGCCGGATACGGTATCCACCCGTGCGAAGAGCATGATAGGAGGTCCTTGGCATCCACTGATCATGGTAAGATCTTTGTAGGTAAACCGCACACCTGGTTCTTCAATTAATTGCGAAATTGGAGTCCAGTTCTGAAATATGATGGTATAGCCGTCAGGCCTGGTTTTTTCGGCAATCAGGTTCATCGCTTTCACACCACCGGCACCGGGAACGTTTTTTACGATAACCGATGGATTTCCGGCAATGTATTTTCCGAAATGTTTGGTTAATATTCTGGCAGTCGTGTCAGTGCCTCCACCAGCATTATGTCCGACCAGCACCGTTATGTTTTTCCCTTCATAGTAAGGGCTTGCTTCAATAGCCGACAGCGTTGCAAAGCTTGCTATCATTACGACTGTGAATGCAAAAACGATTTGGTTTTTTATCCTGCTAATCACCATGATTCCCCTCCTTTTTGATTTAATACATAGCCGTTGAAAACTGATAAAGTTTCGTGCTGAAACCCTAATGACGCATGCTGCATCAAAAACAACCGAGCCTGGCTTCATTTTATTTGTGCTAAATGTTTATAATACTGACACCGACGTAACGTTATTGAAAAAACTCTTTCCTTGTTAAAAAAAATCCTCTTCTATTCATAGTTCCCCCCTTACAGAGTTCTATTATTTATTTCCAGCAATGACTGCCATGAACTCGGGTTATCACCTTTCTGCCAAATGATTGCCTGTATCAGAATTTTGCATCTACCAGCAAACACCGTTGGATGTTTGCCATGATCCATTCTGTCTCAGTATTTTTAAAGATTATTTCAAAATGTGTGCCAAGACGCAGGTCAGCAATTGAGCCGCTGTATATGTTAGATTTCATAAGGATTTTTATATGTTAACCAATTGTTGCGATTGGGGCGGCGCAAAGCATACTCCTCCGATTTTTCGGATATCCTCCTAAATATCGGAGAAAGGTGTGTAAACCACACCAATCAGCATAAAAGATGATCAGAAAACCATCCAGAACAGTGGAGGAGCGCTTTAGAATACCGAATTTAGCGAAACAATAATCGGTGAAATCAAAAACTTTCCGTCATTAAAGTCAGCCCTCCAAATGATGTCTGGATATTTATCCGGATTGAAACCTCTGCCGGTTTAATCGGATGGGGTGAAATCAGCCAAAGCGGCCATGATTATGCTGCAGGCCAGATTGCTGCGGAGGCCTTGTCCGGCATGATTGAAAGGGAATTGAATATTGACGCTTTAATGAATGAGTTTACCCGGTTCAGATACAAGCACAACATGTTGTGATTGTATCTGGGGAGTATTAATTCAGATACCTGGACACACATGGATTTATAGATATTTCGATTGATCTTCGAAAAACAGTACTCGTCCGTCATATGTGTCGCCATTATAGTATTTCGGATTCAGTCGATGGGTGAATGGAATAACTTAGATCCCGGCCTTTGTCAATATCTGACCAAAGCGGCACCATACCGCATCAGGCCCGGTATGGTGCCGCTTTCCCAGCTGATCTTACACTTCAGGCTGCAGCAGCTACTTTAGGATCCCATACAGTTTGGCCACCTTCTGGCCTGATTCAATGGATTTTACCACATCATCACCAGAGTAAAATTTGGGGGTAACCCCCCGGCTGGTAAATTTCTCCAACAGTTTCTCATTCTTCAGAGACACCTCCAGCGCACGTGAAAGTACTTTAACCGACGCCTCCGGAGCCCCGGCATGCACGAAAAACGCGAACATGACAGAGGATGCATAGTTATAGCCCAGTTCCGGAGGGGTCTTCAAGCGAGAATATTTGGCCACATTGCCGTCACTGAGAATGGTCAGCGGAATCAGTTTGCCCGCCTTGGCCGCCACATCCCCGGGGCTGCCGATCCCCCCTTCGATCAGGTCCACATGTTTTCCCATGATGGCTGCGGCTGCCGGGGCACCGCCGTTGAAAAGGGTGACATTGATATCCAGCTGCTCTTTTTTAAGAATATATTTGAACACATATGCGGTATCTGTTGAACCGCCGCTGCCGAATTTCAGAGTACCGGGATGTTTTCTTGCATAATCAATCAGTTCGTTGAAGTTTTTATACGGTGCATCTGCCCGTCCGAAAAGGACCCGCTCGCTTTTTATGAATCCGCCCACCGGCTTGAAAAGGGCCGTATTAATGGGCTCCCTCCCCTGGAATACCGGGGTGATGAATGAACTGGTGGGAAACACAAGCACGGTATGCCCGTCTGGTTTGGTTTTCAGGAACGCATCCGCTCCTATGGTTCCCGATGCACCGGGCCGGTTATTGATAATTACCGGTTTTCCCAGCTCCTTTTTCATGAACTCAACCACAATCCGGGTCATGCTGTCCAGGGAGCCCCCGGCATTGTACGGCACGAGCATCGTGACCGGACGGTCCGGGTAGGCATAAACCGGCAACACCATGGATAACACCAGTAAACCAGCCATAAGACACTTTTTCATCATCCTCCTCCTTAGTTATTTGTTAAATAGTTGGGCAGCATCAGTCCTGCCTGATCGTATCTTCTTATAAATCGTATAGACGATCACAATCACGGACAATGCCAGAAAAACACATGAAATGGGTTTTGTAAGAAAAATACTGAAATCATTTGCATGCAGATCCAGGGTCTGCCTGATTTTAAGCTCAAGGGAAGACCCCAGGATATAGGCGATGAGCAGCGGGATCATGGGAACTCTGCCTTTTCTGCAGAAAAAACCGATCACGCTGAAACCCAGCAAGTAATACAGCTCAAAGGTATTGCTGTGTACGATATAGGTGCCGATCAATGCAAAAACCAGCACCGCAGAATAGATATAGTTCTTGGGCAGGGTCACCATCCGGCGGATGAAACGGGTGTACACCGCCCCAAAGGCCAGGGTAAAAAAATTGCTGAAAAACAGTACGATGAACAGGGCATACAACAGGGGCGCCTGCTGTTCCATGAACATGGGCCCCGGGGTCAGGCCCTGCATGGTAAAGGCCCCGAGAATAAGGGCGGCAGCAAGGTTGCCGGGAATACCAAGGGTGATCAGCGGAATCAGGTTGGGGCCGTTACAGGCGTTGTTCCCGGCTTCGGCCGCAGCAATGCCCTCAATGGCTCCCTTGCCGAAGCGCTCGGGGTGTTTTGATGCCTTTCGTGTGGCCACATAGTTCAGGTAGGCTCCCACGGTGGTACCGATGCCCGGCAGGGCCCCAATGGCAGCCCCAATGAGGGTTCCGCGGCCGATGGCCGGTGCAATCTGCCGGAACTCGGCCCCACTCAAGGAGTGATCTTCCTTGGACATCGCCTTTCCAGCGTCGGAAAGGCCCTCCGGGTCAGCATCCGGACCTGCAGACCCTGCCTGCGTCTTTCTCCTGTCCAGGCAGATCTGCCAGATGATCTCTGATACGACAAAGAACCCCAGGGCCATGGGGACGATATCGATCCCCGCACTCAGTTCGGTTGATCCAAAGGCCAGCCTTGGGGCACCGGTCAACGGATCCGCACCGATACAGCTCAGCAACAGTCCGAACATCATGCTGGCAAGTCCCATGACAGGGCCGGACTGGGAGGTGATGGAGATCAGTGTCAAGGCAAAGATCACCACAGCGGCATGCTCGGCCGGTCCAATCATGATGGCGGCCATGGCCACGGGTGCGGCAAAAAAGAACAGAATACAATCACTGACACCGTCGGCAATACAAGAGGAATACAGCGCCACCTTGAGTGCCTTGCCCGCCTTGCCTTGCTTTGACAGCGGATACCCGTCAAATGCAGTAATCACCGCCTGGGGAGTCCCCGGGATATTGAACAGGATCGCCGGGATGGCCCCCCCGAAGTTCGCCCCCTTTGAAAGCCCCATGAGCATGGCAATGCCTGCAATGGGGTTCAGGTAAAACGTAAAAGGTACCACCAGACAGATGGCAATAATATCCGACAGCCCCGGCACCGCCCCCATCATGAGACCGGCAAGCACCCCGCCTGCTGTGGCAAACAGGATTTCCCACTGCAGGAGCATCTCCATGCCCATCATTACATTGCTCATCATTTCCGTCATGGCAGCTGGCTCCCTAAAATCAGATCAATGATGATGTAGATCATTCCTGTGGTAATGGCTGAGAACCCGGCAATTTTCTTTGGGTCCCGCTCCCCGAACAGCAGCAGGCAGGCGGGCAGCACAATAAGGATGGCAGGATAGAACCCCAGGGACCGGACCAGGATGACCGCTCCAAGGACAAGGCCGGTATAGCACAGGAGAAGTGGATCAAGCACCC
>JANQML010000120.1 GCA_028280105.1 Desulfobacula sp.
CCTGAACAGGGGCAGCCCCCCAAAACAGAACCATACCGAAAAATGCCGCAAGACCTAAGACTAAAAGTTTTTTCATTTAAACCTCCAAAAGTTAAAAATTTATATATAAACGATCGGGCAAAAGACCGGTATATCCGTCTTTTGCGGCTTCAATAACCTCCTTGTATCAAACCGTGCAATTATAGTGATCAGTTGACCGGTTTTGATATGGAGCAATCTTCATGCCAGCACAGGCGTTTCGGGGGGACAGGCGTTTTGGGCGGTTGGAGACGCCGATCATTTTGATGAAATGATCAATTTATTTTAAGAGATCTGAACATTTTAACCGGTAACCGACCACGCGGCCAGACAGCCGACCTTTCTTGACCATATCATCAAATTTGACCATATCATCAATATAAAACCAAGGCAATTCCCATAACAGAACCCATGATTCTGCCCAACTGAAGCCGGTTTTCACGAGAATCCGAAGAGTGGGCATGAAAGAGTTATCGATATCAGGATTCTGTTTCATCCCGACAACGATTCTGCACTGACGCACGCAACATGACGGTCCGTTAAGAATACGGATAGAATCTCTTGTAAGCAGAGGACGGTCCGTGATAATGATCCGTATATATATCAATTTGACCGGGAAACGTATTCCGGAGTAAATGTTTCAGCCCGATGACCACCGGGCCGGATTGGATTTGGTTGGCATACCCAATCAAAGGCAGAAAGATTTTTGTGTTTAACAGAACAAACGGAAAAGTAACCATTGGCCTTCTGACAGTCTTTTTCCTGGCTGTTTTGTTTGTCTGGGGGTGCGGCTCCGAGCCGTCCTCCCAATCGTTAAAAGAGACCGAGCAACCCGTGATTCTCTTTAAGGGGTATGCCATTCCCAAATTTCCACGGGCCAGGGATCAACTCAACTATGCCCGGTCCGGTTTTCCGGATAAAGAAGAAAAAAGGGCGGCCTTTGAATTCGTTATCCGTCATTTTCCCCAGGATCGGCTGGAATGCGGAGAAGCTGTTTTGAATCTGGCATTCATGAACTTCGGGTTTGATTACCGGTTTGCCCTGCTCCGGGATTATTATGCCGCCATTGAAGAGTATAAGACCATTATCAAATATTATGCCGATCAGCCGTTGGTCATGGCCAAAGCCTACTGGTATCTGGGTTGGATCCATTGTGATCTGCTGAATGAAAGGGAAAAAGGGTTGACCTATTTCCGGCGTATCGTCCATGAATATCCGGATATCCAAATGGGTATCTCTCCGCCGGTTCCGTGGGTCAGCCTGGTATACCCGGAAGAACCGGGCAGAGACGAGCCCCGGTCCGGAAAAACAGCACCCCGCTGGGCATCCCTTGCACTCCTTGAAATCATCCGGCACAGCCCGGATACGGAAGCGGCCTACGATGCATTTAACCTCTTGTGGCAGCGATATAAGAAGAGTGTTCCCACCGGCCTTGCCATCAAACTGCTGCTGAAAAAGGAGAGCACGGCCGAAAAAATAAGGCCTTATATTGCCCAGTATCTGATGTTAAATTCAGCCAACGTATACCTGGCCGATGATTTGAGACGCCTGGAAAAGGAAATCCTGCCTTAAATGGGGATAAAAAACAAAATTCATACCTATTGGCATTCGTTCCGGCTCAGGATTTTTTTGGCACTGACCCTGGTTATCGTGCTTGGAATTCCCGGCACCGGGTATTTTTGCTATCTTCAGGCCAAAAAAGTCGCCTTTCAGCAGATGCAGCAATATGCCACGAGCACGGCATCCCAGATCTCAAAACGGGTGGAATCGTTTTTATCCCGGCATACCTATAATGTAAAACTGATTAAATCCTTTTTTGAAAACAACCTGATCGAAGATATGAATGATAAGGAGATCCTGAGATATTTTCATCTGATTCAAAAAGACCATCCCGAATTTGTGAACATCCTGTTCGGTGATGAAACCGGCCGGTTTCTCATGACCCCGGCCCAGATCCCCGAGGTTCATAAAATATTTGATCCCCGTGTCAGACCCTGGTACCGGGGGGCGGCCAAAACCCAGGATGTACACTGGACCGATGTTTATCTGTTTGCCTCCACCCAGAAACCGGGTATGACCGTATCCGTTCCCATCTATGACGGAGAAGGCAACCTAAAGGCGGTTTGCGGTATTGATATCGACATCTCTTCATTTTCAAAATTCCTTCGCGGAATTCAAATCAGTAAAAACGGGGTGGCCTATATTTTTGAAAATACCCAGGGTCACGTGATCGCCCACCCTTCCCTGGTTCAATTGCCATGGAACCGCTACCATATCGATCTGCTGAGAACCTGCCTCGACGACTTAAGCCGCCGCAACCAGACCCATGGCGTATCCGTGTTTGAGGAAACACAGTTTTTCACCGCCTATACCGACTACCCGGGAAACGACTGGACGGTCGGGGTCACTCTGCCTGTATCTGATTTTCTGGATAGTATCATTGCCATCAAGCAGTCGATCATCACCCTTGTCATTGCCGGGATGGTCCTGTCAAGCATTCTCAGTTACCTGTTGGCCGCCACCATCGTCAGCCCGCTCAATCTGTTGAAAAAAGGGATCGAACGAATTTCCAGAGGGGATCTGGAGCATAAAGTAACCATCAAAGGACCGGATATTGCAGCGGATCTGGCAGGCTCGTTTAACCGGATGGCCGCCTCTCTCATCGGGAGCAATAAAGAATTGAAAAAAACATATGCCGAACTGGCCCAAAATGAAAAACTGGCTGCCGTCGGCCAGATGACGGCATCCATTGCCCATGAAATAAAAAACCCTCTGGGCATTATCCAGGGATCGGCCCAGGTCGTCAGCAATCCCGACCGTCCCATGGAAATGAGAGAAAAGGCAGCTGATTTTATCGTGGATGAAGTCCAGCGCCTGAACAAAACCCTGACCACATTCCTTGATTTTGCCAAACCGGCATCTCCCCACTTTAAAAGCACCTTAATCCGGGAATTGATGGAAGAGATACTGGTTTCCACGGAAGAGCGGTTCAGGGAAAAGGGGTATGAAATTATACGCGATTTCCCGATCCAGACCCAAAAGGTCATGGTGGATCCGGATCAATTTAAAGAAGTATTCTGGAATATACTATTAAATGCCATCCAATCCATGCCCGGTGGCGGACAGATTATCATCAGAATTGATATTGAAGACCCGGGCAATCGGGACCGTGCCATTCGGCCCGTCCCTGCGTTGGGGCAACCGGATCCGGATTATGTGGCCATTACCGTTATTGACCGGGGTTGCGGCATCAAACAAGACCAGATGAATAAAATCATGGACCCGTTTACCAGTTTTCGGGATGACGGTATCGGCCTGGGGCTCTCTATTGTCAACCAGATTGTAAACGCCCATAACGGCCGGATCGAAATCAAAAGTATCCCGGGTCAGGGAAGCCGGTTTAAATTATTATTCCCAATTGCAAGACAGGAGACTCCCCATGCCGACTAATGTGCTTCTGGCAGAAGATGAAGAGCGGATGCGACAAGTGATATCAATGCAGCTTTCCGATCTGGATATCCGGATACATGAGGCGGTGGACGGAAAACAGGCCATTGAAATTTTTGAAAATGAGACCATTCAACTGGTGATCACGGATCTGAAGCTGCCCAAAGAAAACGGTATGACGGTATTGGAAACCGTTAAGGCCGGTGATCCTGAAATCCCGGTGATCGTTATCACCGCATTCGGATCCATTGAAAACGCGGTCAAGGCCATCCAGCGGGGTGCCTTTGATTATGTCACCAAACCGTTTAAGGAAGAAAAACTGCGGGCCAGTGTCCAAAAAGCACTGAAAATAAGCCGCCTGACTTACGAAGTCCGGCACCTGAGGCAGGAGATAGAAGACCGGTACACATTCAAAAACATTGTTGGTGATTCGCCCCAGATCTGTGACGTACTCAAACTTGCCGGCAGTGTTTCCAATACCGATACCACGGTACTGATCACCGGAGAAAGCGGCACGGGAAAAGAATTGTTGAGCCGGGCCACCCATATCAACAGCCCCCGTTCGTCCGGCCCGTTTTTAACCGTTAACTGTGCGGCCATCCCTTCCATGCTGCTGGAAGCCGAACTTTTCGGATATGAAAAAGGCGCCTTTACCGGTGCACACAAACGGACAAAGGGTAAATTTGAAGTGGCGTCGGGCGGCACCCTCTTTCTGGACGAAATCGGGGATATGGAACTGGATGTCCAGGCCAAGTTGCTTCGGATACTGGAGACTCATGAATTTGAAAGGCTGGGAGGCGGTAAAACCATTAAGGCCGATGTGAGGATCATCGCTGCAACCAACAAAAATCTTGAACATATGGTGGAAGAAAAACGGTTCCGGGAAGATTTACTGTACCGGATCAATGTCTTCCCCATCCGGATTCCGCCGTTAAGGGAAAGAAAAGAAGATATTCCCAAACTATCCGATCATTTTATAAACGGATTTTCCAAAACCTTTGGGCGGAAACCGCCTGAGCTCTCATCAAAAGCGAAAAAAAAATTACGCACTTACCCCTGGAAGGGCAATATCAGGGAATTAAAAAATGTACTTGAACGGGCCATGATTTTAAGCAATGGCGACCATATTACGACCGCCCATATTGTTTTAAACGAATCCCATGATAAAACCGTGGCCCGGATGGACATTGACGCCATGCTCCCCGTAATCATCAAAGAACACGGGCTAAGCCTGGAAGACCTTGAAAACCGGTGTATCCTCTATGCCATGGACCAGTCCGGAAACAATGTATCCAAAGCGGCCAGGCTGTTGGGATTATCCCGGGCCACGCTTCGGTACCGGCTTGAAAAAAACAGTGATTAAGAGGAGACCCGTTATGCGCGTGGGAGTGATCGCCTGCGAAATTATCAAACAGGAGTTGGAAAGGGTTCTGATTGATCTGAAGTGGAAGCCCGAAAAGATCCTCTATCTCGATTCCGCCCTTCACAACACACCGGATAAAATGAAGACGGAACTGATTTCCAGGATCGAACAGATGGCCCCGTATGTCGATGCCGTATTTTTGGGATATGGGATCTGCCAGTCGTTAAAAGGGATTGAAAAGACGGTCTCCGTTCCTTTGATCCATCCCAAAGCGGATGACTGCATCTGCATGATGCTTGGACCGGACAGACTCTCAAAGGAAATCGAAAAACAGACCGGAACCTGGTTCATGACCCCGGGTTGGGCCGAGATCGGGTTGGAAATGGTGATCAAGGAACTCAAACTGGACCGGGTGAGAAAATACGGTAAAGACCCGCTTGAAATGGCCAAGCTCCTGTTCAAACATTACAGGCGGACCCTTATTATCCATACGGGTGTGGGAAACAGGGAAGAGATCATGGAAAAGGCAAAGGAATTCAGCCGTCATTTTGATCTGGATGTGGAAGAAACAGATACAGACATGGCTTTGTTCCGTTCCTATGTTAAACAGGCCAGGGATCTTTCCCGTATGAAAGAAAAAGATGTAAAAAAATAAACCTCATCGTTGCAAAAAGTGTGAATGTTCCAGCTTCAAGGCGCCAAGGTTGCCGCTGTAGTAATCTACCGCAAAACCTTGGGAACGAAGAAGATGGGATCTTCACGCTTTTCCCGAAGGGTAAGAATTT
>JANQML010000345.1 GCA_028280105.1 Desulfobacula sp.
GATGCCAGATCACTGCCGGTGCGGCAAGGGCCAGCTCTTCAACCAGGTTCCGGAGCCGGTGAGCCGGGATCCCGGTTTCCTGTTCCGCCCATTCCGGCGTATAAGGAACGACAAATTGTTTAAGTTCGGCAAATCCGTCCATATACCGGTCTACAAACTGACGGTTATAGGCCTGTGTTTGGATGATTTCATGGATCACGGCCAGATTAAAGGCATAGTCGGTTCCAGGTCTTATTTTCAAGAATGTATTGGCCTTGGAAGCAGAGACATTGGAGCGGATATCAATCACACTTAATTTGCATCCCTTTTCCATGCCGTCCATCAGGTTGTTGGTTTCCTGGACATTGATGGCTTCGAAAATATTTCTGAGTTGCAAAACCACATGTTTGGCATTTTTAAAATCATAGGCAACGGCTTTGCGGCCCATGCCGGTGAGGGACAATGCCGCATGCTGGACGTTCCGGGCACAGGACGCATCGTGATTGTTGTAATTGGGGGTTCCGATCCCTTTTAAAAAGGCACGGTGAAGATCCCTGAAAGGTCCTCCCCGGTCCGTGAAGGAGATGGCCCGGGCCCCGTATTCCTGTCTGATTTTTTTAAGACGGTCGGCCACGTAATCAAATGCCTCATCCCAGGTCGCCTTGCGCCATTTTCCTTCTCCGCGTTCTCCTTCCCGGATCAGGGGGGAATGGGGCCTCTCATCTTCGTTGACCAGTGCAATTCCGGCGGCACCTCTGGGACAGACCGCTCCTTTCATTGCCGGGGCATGGGGATTGCCTTTAATGAAAGAAACCTGACCGCTTTCTACCTGAACGGTTATGGGGCATCGCACCGAACACATGCCGCATACACTGAATACCGAGCTGCTTGACATATTTCATTCTCCTTTTAATTTCCAGTACCCTATCATACTTATGACCCCAAATCATTAGCCATATCCGTGCCAGGTGTTTCTAATTCTGATTTTCTGGCGGCAAAGAATCATTTAATCCGTTTAAATTACAGCAGTTTATTTTAAAAACAATCACAAAACAATTGGTGGAAAAAGAGAGGGTTTTAAAAAAAGATGCAATAAAATAGTTGCACTGCAGCTGTTTTTTTGCACCTTTTTATTTAATGAATTTAAAGCCGGTGTTAAATCTCAGATGAGTTATAGTTTTTCCCTTCGTGCCTTTTTAGCGATATCTTCCTCCAGATGATCCACCACGGTCCGGGGGCAAAGCTTGATTCCGGAACGATAGGCAGCCCTGCCGATGAGATGGGCTGCCACAGGTGCGGTCAGGAAAAGAAAAACAAGCACCAGCACGGTTCGGAGGATCGTGCCGATGTCGGCAAAAAATACGGCGACGGCCGCCAGGATTAAGCCGGCACCCAGGGTCCCTGCCTTTGTGGCTGCGTGCATGCGAATCAGGGCGTCAGGAAGGCGAAGCAGGCCGATTGCCGCTACAAGGCAGAAGAAGCAGCCTGTCAGTATCAGAATGGCAATCAAATGATCAATCATGCGTGCCTCCTTTTTTCGGCGGCAGGGAGTCTTTCCTGTGTTTTTTTGCCGAGCGTTCCAGGTAACGGGCAAATGAAGCCGTACCTAAAAAGGCCACCAGTGCATAGGCAAAGACGACATCCAAAAATACGGCATTTTCTGAAAAAATGCCGTAAAGGGCGACCAGGGCGACCACCAGAATCGATAAGAGATCCAATGCAATAATACGATCGGCATTTTTGGGGCCGCGTACAATCCGGTAAAGCACCAGGGCCATGCTCAATGTCAGGATAAAAAGCCCGATCTGGGCGGTTTGAGCGACAAGCGACGAATCAAAATCGATCATCTCAACACCTCCAGTATCCGGCGTTCCAGTCCGTTTTTGATTTCCTGCCGGGCCGTTTCAATATCTTCCAGGAACATGACATGGACGTAGAGGATCTGCCGGTCCTCGGACAGATCAACGCTCAATGTTCCCGGAGTAAGCGATATCAGGTTGGCCACCAGCATTATTTCCAGATCTGTCCGGGCATCCAGGGTAAGGCGGATAATTCCGGGGCGGTTGATATGCGAGGGGGTAATCACGTCCCACACCACCTTTAGCGTGGAGATAAACAACGCTTTGATAAAAAACAGGCCCAGGTGAATGAAACTGGGGACCCGCTTGAAATACCGGTTGTCGTCGTACAGGGGCTGGGTCAGCCATAACGCCCCGTATCCGATGAACAGGCCCATCAGCAGCGTGCTGAGTGTAAACGATTCCAAAGCAATCGTGAATCCGACGGCCAGCAGTATATTGATCAAAAAAAGCGTCATTGAGTGCCTCCTGACAGAACGGTCTGAACGTAAACCCCGGGTGCCATCAACTCTTCTGCGGCAACAACGGCCAGCTGGTAAAAGGGTTCGGCAACGATTCCGATAAAAAGGGTGATCAGGCCGAGGACTGCAACCGGTATAAGTTTCCAGAGTGAAATGGAGGTGTTTGAGCTATGGGAAGCCGGATTTTTAATGGGTTCCCAAAATGCTTTCAACCATATTTTTACCATGGAAAAAACCGTTAAAAATCCGACGATCACGGCAATTGCGGCCACAATATAATGCTGAACCTGCAGGCTGGACTGAACCAGCAGCAGTTTTGCCCAGAAGCCTGACAGCGGTGGAAACCCGGCCAGGGAAAAGGCCGGAATAAAAAAGAGTGCGGCCACAATCGGTTTTTTACTGTAAATATCGCCCATGCGTTCCAGGTCCATGGTTCCGTTGATATCCCGGCCCAGACCGCTGACAAGGAAGAGATTGGCTTTGACGATCATATGATGGACCAGGTAAAAAACGGTTCCGGTCAGTGCCAGCGGGGTCCACAGGGCCAGTCCCAGAATCATGTATCCCACCTGGCTGATGATGTGAAAGGAGAGAACCCGCCGGAACTCATTCTGAGCCGCGGCTCCCAGAACCCCGGTCACCATGGTCAGGCAGGCCGTCAACAGTAACAGGCTGTGGGTGGCCGCGATATCATGGGAAAAGACCAGGCTGAATGTCCGGATGAGGGCGTACACCCCCACCTTGGTCAGCATGCCGGCAAACAGGGCTGAGATGGCCACGGGCGGTGTATGATAGGATGCCGGCAGCCAGAAGAAGAATGGAAACATGCCTGCTTTAATACCAAATGCCGCCATAAAGACAAAAGAGATCGCAGTGAGCAGCCCTTTGGCATCATGGGTTGAAATGATCTGATGCAGATGGGCCATGTTCAAGGTCCCGGTCAGACCGTAAAGCAGTCCCAGTCCCAGTAAAAACAGGAGGGTGGCAAGCAGGTTGATGACCACATAACGGACGGCACCGCTGAATTGTGCGCGGCGCTGGCCCCACATCAGCAGGCCGAAAGATGCGATGAGCATGACCTCAAACCAGACATAGAGGTTAAACAGGTCTCCGGTTAAAAAGGCGCCGCTCAGACCGCCGATCAGGATGTGGAAAAGGGGGTGAAATCCTTGGTTGCGAAGGGATACCGTCATTTCTCCGCGGCTATAGACAGCGGCTGCCGTTCCCAGGATACCTGTGACCGACAACATGAGGACACTCAGGTGGTCGGCCACCAGTGAAATGCCGAAAGGGGCCGGCCAATTGCCTACAAAGAGGACTTGAATTCCCTGACCGATGACCTCCTGCAGCAGCAGGCCGCAGGCGACCAGGTGGGATGCGGAGCCAACCAGGGAGATGGCTTGCTGTATGGCCGGTCTTCGCCGGAATAACAGGCAGACCGCTGCTGTCGCAAAGGGAATGAGAACGGGGTAAACCAGAAGATTATTCATGGGTCTGTCTTTCCAGTGCGGTTATCGGTGGGTCGATCGTATTTCCGGACAGGTCGTCCTCCGGCATCTGCCGGGTGTCAATGGTGCCCAGTGTCTCATAGCTGCGGTAAAACAGAACAAACATGAACACCAGCAGGGCAAATCCGATGACGATGGCGGTTAGTACCAGGGCCTGTGGAAGGGCGTTGGCAACGCCTGTATCCGGGACAAGACCGCCGTCGATAAACGGTGGTATCCGGTTTTTCAATCCTCCCACCGTAAACAGGGCCAGATTGACGGCATTGCTTAACATGATCAGTCCGAAAAGTATACGAACCAGATTTTGGCTGAGCAGCAGGTAAACCCCCCCGGTGACAAGGCAGCCGCTGAGAATCGCCAGAATATTTTCCATATCAGATTTCCTCCAATGCCAGTAAAACCGTTAACAGGGCACCCAGTACCACAAGAAATACGCCAATATCGAAAAAAAGCGGTGTGCCTGCCAGAACCTTTTCGGCCTGGGCCGGCCACCAGATGCCGGTTAAAAAAGGTTGCCGACCCAGTATGCCGGCTATTCCGGAACCTGTGGCAAGTAAAATGCCTGCGGCGATCAGGAATTGCGGTTGGATACGAAGGCCTTTTTGAACCGCTGCCGGTCCCTCTGAAAGGGCGACCAGGGCAAATCCGGTTGCAGCAACCAACGCTGCGATAAATCCGCCGCCGGGTGCATTATGGCCCCGCCACAGCAGATAAACCGACAGCATAAGGATAAGCCCGCTCACCAGCCGTGTGGCTGATTTAAGGATGACGGAATTCATAGGTCGGCTCCTTTTGTCCGGATCAGGGTCAAAGCTGAAAGGGCTGCCGCGGCAACCACAATGATTTCACCCAGGGTATCCAGACTGCGAAAATCCACAAGGATGACATTAACGATGTTACGGCCGTGGGCTTCCAGATAGCTGGCCTGCTCATAAAAAGCGGTAATGGTCCGATCCACTTCATATTGGTTAACGGCCATGAGCAGGCCGGCTACGACCCCGCCGCTGATGACGGCCAGAAAAAAGCTCCATGCCCTGTGAAAAGGTTGGGCTTGATGCCGTTTCCGGACAGCCGGCAGTCGCAGAAGAATCAATGCGGCAATCACCAGGGTCAGCGTTTCCACCAGTACCTGGGTCAGCCCCACATCCGGTGCGCCAAAAGAGAGGAATATGACGGCAATGCCCGTGCCGATCACCCCTAATCCGCAAATGGCCAACAACCGGATTCGCGATACCATGACAACACCGATGGAAATGATCATGGCCAGAAACAGCAGGATGAGCCAGGGCGGAACATTGGGGCCGGTATCTTTCAAATTCAGATGCCCGGAAGCCAGGAGGAACCCTCCCACCATGAACATGGTCGCACTGAGGATAACGGCCAGATATTGAAAAAGGGAACCGCTCTGTAATTTCCGGGTCTGCCATTTTGCCGCGTACATTATCGCCTCAAGTGATCCGTCATACAGGGCCTGCATGGATACGGGAACCGCTTCAAGCAGCCGGATAATCTGGCGGCGCAGCCAGCGGCGGCACAGATAGGCGAACGATCCCAGAGTGATGGTAAGAACGCTGAGCATCAATGGTTCGTTGAAACCGTAAAAGAGTTTGAGGGTGATCTTTTCACCGGTGGGGTGAAAAGATAGAACGGCCGGTTCAACCAGCCATCGCGCCACCCATTCCGGAATCATGCCCAATCCGAGGCTCAGCGATCCGATCAGCAGCGGACTGAACCATATCTGCCGGCAGGCTTCCTCCCGGGGTACGGCAGTTCGCGGTTTTCCCCAAAAGGGTCTCAGGGCAATGACTGCGGCAACACAAACCATTAAGGCGTTGGACAGCATTGCCGCGGTAGTGGTGAGACCGGGGTAAACCGTTTCGCTCAATGCCCCTTTATACATGATCTCTTTACCGATAAAGCCTAAAAAGAGCGGAAATCCGGCCATGGATAAGGTGGCCAGTACGGCAGCCGTGGCCGTATAGGGCATAATGGATCCAAGACCGCCGACTTCATTGATGTTCCGGGTACCGGTCTGATGATCAATGGCACCCACCACCATAAACAGAGATGATTTGTACAGGGCATGGACCAAAAGAAAGGTCATGGCGGCTGTCAGGGCCGGTGTGCTCTGACCGCCCAGAAACATGGTGATGATGCCCAAAGCCATGACAGTGGTGTGAGCCAGCATCAGTTTGAGGTCGGTCTGAGCCAGAGAAACAACTGCTCCCCATATGGCCGTAACCGCCCCGACAATCACCAGGGTGGTCATCCATACCGTTGTTCCGCCCATGACCGGATAGATCCTTGCCATAAGGTAAATACCGGCTTTCACCAGGGTGGCTGAGTGCAGAAATGCGCTGATGGGTGTGGGAGCGCTCATGGCATTGGGCAGCCAGAAATGAAACGGAAACTGGGCGGATTTTGTAAACGCCCCTGCCAGAATGCAGAACAGTATGGGCAGGTACAAGTGATGATCGCGGATAAGCGCGCCATGCCCGGTCAGTTCCGACAGGGTATACGTACCTGTTAAAAATTCGATCAACAGAATGCCGACCAGCAAGGCCAGTCCGCCGGCAGCTGTTACCAGCAGTGACTGCCGGGCGCTGCTTCGGGCAGATTCAGACCCGTGATCAAATCCGATGAGCAGAAAGGAGAAAAGGGTTGTCAGCTCCCAGAAAACAAAAAGAAGAATCAGGTGATTGCTCAGCACAAGTCCCAGCATGGACAATAGAAAAGCGTGCAGATATGCGTAGAACAAACGGATGGACGAATGCCCGGCCATATAGCCATCCGCATAGATGCTGATCAGAAAACCGATTCCTGTAATGATCAGCGCAAACAGCAGGCTGAGCCCGTCCAGCATCAGGCCGAACTGGATGTTCAGACCGGGCACCCAGTTAAGATCAATTGCGAGCCGGGTGCCGGCCTGGATTTTCGGAATCTGGAAGGCAAACCAGACAAAAAGGGAGAACGGCAGCAAGGCAGACAGGCGGCCGGGCCAAAAAATATGAGTTTGTTTCCGGTGTGTTTTCGGTTTCATGATAATTAAATATTCAACTTTCAGAGGCGTTCAATTACGCCTTCAATAATTTCTTTGGCCTCTATTGATCGCCCGGAATATGTAAAAGTATGACTCATCACCGGATCAGGCATGGTCTGTATTATCCTTTAGGCAATACCAGATAAAAACGCTGCATATTTGCCAGCGTCGACGCATGATCTTTTCCAGGGAAAACCTAAAGGTGAGTCACTCAACTTTCGGAGGAGTTCAATTACGCCTTCAATAATTCCTTTGACCTCTATTGATCCGTCCGGAATATGCAAAAGCATGACTCATCACCGGATCAGGCATGGTCCTGTTTGCCCGGAGCAACCATAAAACCGTGTATAACAGCCAATACCGGACCTATGAGCCATTCCGAGGAAACCGTAAAAGAAAAATATATATATTATTGCTGACTCCAATGTCAAGACAATGTTTGCTCCAACTTAAATTTTATTTCGGCTTGACTTATTAAGCGGTTTTGCCGCCATTGCCGGGCCGATTCAGAGGGTAAGGCTCTGCCGGGAAACAGCCTGAGTGCCGGAGCCGGTGACCTATACATGGAGCGGGGTTTTGTGCTTTCACCTTTTACCGATTCAGGATATCTTGAACCGGCCAACCATCTCACTGAGATGTTTGGCCAACTCAGATAATTTTGTGGCACTGGATTGCACCTGAATGCCGCTGGCTTTCATCTCTTCCGTGGCCTCGTTGACATGGCCGATATCCATGTTTACCTCACCGACAACAGCGGATGTCTGGTTGACGTTTTCATTGACTTCTTCAACACCGGTAGCCGCCTGGTTGACGTTGCTTGAAATCTCCTGTGCAGTTGCCGATTGTTCCTCAATGGCAGCGGCCACCGTTGTTACAATGCTGTTGATTTCATCAATAACCGTGACAATGGATTCAATGGCACTTACGGATTCTTTTGTGGTTGTCTGGACTTCGGTTATTTTAGAGCTGATTTCACTGGTCGCCTCTGCGGTCTGCTGGGCAAGGGCTTTGATTTCCCCGGCAACAACCGCAAACCCTTTACCGGCTTCTCCTGCCCTTGCCGCTTCGATGGTCGCATTTAATGCCAGCAGGTTGGTCTGTTCGGATATGTCGGCAATGGTATCTGTGACTTTGCTGATTTCAGACGCCGCTTTTCCGAGTTTGTCGACTTTTCCGGATACCTCTTCAGCCGTTTTAACCGCATGAGCCGTTGTTTCACTTCCTTTTTCCGTGTTATTGGCAATCTCGTTGATCGTGGATGACATTTCTTCGATGGAAGAGACAATGATCTGAATGTTTGCCGTGGTCTGCTCCGTGGCTGCCGCCACACTGTTCATGTTTGAGGACATTTCTTCTGCTGCAGCCGCCACATTGTTGGATTTTTCAGAGGTTTTATCCAGGTTCAGTGACATCTGTTCCGAAACCTTTGACAATTCATCGGAAGATGAATCCAGTGTCTGAACCCCGTTTGTAATATCCCTGAACATGGTTAAGAGGTTTTCAGCCATGTTCTTCATATCTGCGTAGACACCGGTAATTTTAGATTCTTCTTTATCAAACCGGATCACGAGATTTCCATTGGCAATTGTGTTGGCGATGTCGGCAATCTCCGTCGGATCTCCACCCAGTTGTGATTTAACATTTTTGGTGATCAACAATCCGAATAAAACGGCAATCATCAATCCGACAACAATACACAGAAGAATAAACATCATGGCGGACGAGACCTTCTCTTCCGCCAGATCGTCTGCCTGATCGCTGATTCTGTCTGCAGTGTCGGCAACCACATTCAAGGCACGGGCGGCATTGTCCACGTCACTTTCAAAAAGCGTGGCCAGCGCATCCACTTTTTGCTCGGCTTCCAGCATTTCAAAATGGGAATCAAACAGGCCGTCCTCCACCAGAACGGCATCATCCCAGCGGTCCAGGAGATCTTTTAGGTCAATAGTATCCTGTCTGTCTTCCTCGGTTTCTGCAAACTCTTTTAAAACAGATACGAAATCGCCAGCCTTAGCGAACAAACTTTGAAATTCATCGCGAATGGGATCCAGGCTGTTGATGTCCTCTTGGATAAGATATTCACCGCAGGTATCCTGCAGATTGTAAATCAAAGCCTGAAGCTTGAGACTGGCTTCCACCACCGGATAATCCTTTTCAAACAATTCGCCTAGAATGTCATTGATTTCGCTTGCAGAAGCATTGCCGGATTCAATCATTTCATCTCCCTGATCTTCGGCTTTTTGCATTTCCGTTTCATTTTCAATTGCAAATTCATCCAGCATAATTCCTAATCTTTTGCCGGTTTCGTCAAACTCGTCCAGAAGTGATTTCGAATCCTCTTCCTTCTGAAGCATGAGCAACTGCTGTTCAATGGCCTGATCGACGTGCTCCACAAAGTGCTGCTGTTCCGTTTTTGCAATTTCGATATCATCCAGGAGCTCATTATCATTGACCAAATCCTGTAATTCTTTGTAGAGTTCGTCGAATTTTTTGTCCAATTCGACAAGTTCCAGTTTGAATTCTTCTATTTCATCCGGAATTTCAGATATTAGGATCTCTTCGGCAACTTTATTGGCTTCCCACAGGTTGGCAATGAGATCATCACTGGTTTCTACAGTGGGAACAGCATTATCTGTAATGTTATTCAGCAGGGCTTCGATTGATTTGATGAAATAAAGACCTACCAAACTGGAGAAACTGATGATGATCGACAATACCAGAAAACTTAAAATCAACTTTATTTCCAGTTTCATCTTTTTTTTAAACACGCTACCCTCCTTGTATGAATCGGTTCACAAAAGAAAATCACAAAATTTTAAATGTATTAGAACAATAATTAATTATGTTTTGGAAGAAATTGATTCCTATGATGAATTGTTTAATAAATAATATAGATCAATCCGAACTGTGATTTCAAGCACAAACTATCGTAACTTGTTTTTTACATTCTATTGACGAATATGCGATTTTCTTCGGATCTTTTGTCAGGTTCGGATGAAACCTAAACGTATGGATGTGGTGATGTCACAAAATCGTTTGACAAAGTAAATCCTTATATCTATTAGAAAGAGAGGCGTAAATTTGAAGCACCCGGCACAACCATGGTTGTGCACACTCAATTCAAGTAGCAATTTGTTATTTGTGAAGAGATGAAAACAGACAGATCAGGAGAATATAATGTTGAAAGTGTACTCTGCAAAATGGTGCCCCCATTGTCATCAGACCATTGACTATTTAAATGATAATAATATCGAGTTTGAATATGTTGAGATGGAATTGCAGCCCAAACAGGTGATTGATAAAATTGTTGAGATAAACGGGGGCGAGGACTGGGTGGTGCCGACCCTTGAATACAACGGAGAATGGCGGGAGGGAAAAATCTACAATGAGAAAGAACTCTATTCTGATTTAAAAAGAATGGGGGTCCCTGTCCCGTCCACATAATCTAAATCGGACGGGAGACCATCGGGATCTGTCTCATCCGGTTTTTAACAGGCTGTTTTTTCAAACGGTACCGGGGTAATTTCCCCGTTTTTTTAAATCAAGTTAACTGAACGATTAGTTGTTCCCCGTTTTTTTCCACTTTAAACGTATCCACGGGTTTGGGGTTGGGACCGTGAATTTTTTTACCGGCAAAGGTGTAGGTTGATTTGTTCAGGCTGCAGCACTGGACGGTCTCTGTTCCGGGTACATAATCCAGCCGCCGGTGGCCGAAATGGGTACACCGGTTATGAAATGCCCGGTACTGCTCATCCTCACCAAAAACGACCAATACCCGTTTCGGAAGGTTCTTTCCTTCGAATCGGACGGCGGTTCCGGGTTCTGTCAATTCCGGGACCAAATCCAGCTTGATCATTAATTTTCCGGACTCATAATGCCAGCCTTTGTCGTCCCGGGGTCTGTCTGTGGCGGAAATTCCGAAAATCCGCTGCCAGATGCTTCGGTTTAAAAATGTTATTGACATAAAAAATCTCCTGGTAATACGCTGGTTTGTTTCTTGCCATTGGGTTTTCTTATCTGTATCATCAAATGGAGAAAAAGCCACGGTTATTTTCAATCTTTCTCATTGAAAGAGAGGTAGGCCATTTAAATCATTGAAATGATAATCGCTTTGTAGTATTTTGTTTATAGTTGACTCAATTTATATAGTATAGTGAGAGATCCAAAAAGGATAAATAAACTCTGTAACCGGATAGTTAAGCCCAATTTTTAAAGTCGATATTTAAACCGGGCCAAAGATAATAAATCCGTATTTTTCTCTTTAAGTCTCCAAATCACTGCCGATTGACGGATATTAAAAAGGATTGGATCAAATATGGTTGAATAATAAAAATCTATTTAAAAGGAGAGTTACGATGGTAAACATACCTTATAAATTTAAGTTGTATTTCTGGTTGATTGCCCTTTCTATTTCGGCTATTGCCGTTTTTCAGACCTTTTCCGGATCAAGCCCGTATGAACAAAAAAACACGGTCCTGCTTTATATTTCCATCGTATTGCTGATCTTCAATGCGCTCCTTTTGAAGTTCAACCATGCAAAACAAAAATTAATTTTTTACCTGGAAGGGTCTTTGGATGCCCTTCAATTTCCTGTGACGACAACGGACATGAACATGAAATGGGTTTTTATCAACTCGGTCACGGAAACGCTTCTGGCCCAGCATAATCTGGATAAAAAGAGCGTGATCGGAAAGCATTGTTCCAGTTGGCAGGCTGATATTTGTGAAACAGAGAACTGCGGGATTGCCTGCCTTCGGAAAGGAAAGGAAAGAACCCATTATAATCAGGAGTATCCGGATGCACCCAGCACATATATGCAGGTGGACACCCACTATATAAAAGACGACAGCGGTAAAAACATCGGTCATGTCGAGGTGGTGACCAATGTGGACTCATTCAAACAACTATCTGAAACGGCAAAGATTTTAACACCGGCATCGGATAAGCTTCTGGAACTCTCCATAACGCTGGCCGACAGTTCAAAAGATACGTCTGACAGATCTGATTCCGTTGCCGCTGCATCAAATCAGATGAGTTCCAACATGGACGCGATGGCAAAAGCCATGGAAGACACCACACTGGATATGAATCACGTGGCATCAGCGGTTGAAGAGATGAACGCCACGATCAACGAGATTGCCAAAAACTCGGAGCACGCCCGAAGCATAACAAACCGGGCGGTGGAACAGGGCGTGAATGCCTCTAACCAGGTCAGTGAGTTGGGTGAGTCTGCAAAAAAGATTGAAAAAGTGACTGAAGCCATCTCTGATATTTCGGAACAGACCAACCTGCTTGCATTGAATGCCACCATCGAAGCGGCACGGGCCGGTTCCGCCGGAAAAGGGTTTGCCGTGGTTGCGGCTGAAATTAAGGAACTGGCCCGTCAGACATCCGATGCCACGGAAGAGATCCGGCAGCGGGTCGACGGCATACAGCAATCCACAAACGGTACGGTTGCAGAGATTGAAAATATTTCAGGGGTGATCAATGAAATCAACGATATTGTTTCATCCATTGCATCGGCTGTGGAGGAGCAGTCCGTCACCAGCCAGGAGATGTCTAAAAATGTAATGAATGCCTCTCAACGGGTTACCGATGTCAATGACAACATCAACCAGAGTTCTGCCGTATCATCGGAGATTGCCCGGGATATCTCAGTGGTGAATGAATCCTCTGTCCAGATGGCACAGGGCAGTTCCGAATTGAGTACAAATGCCGAGCAGTTGTCTGGTTTGGCCAAAAAATTGTCTGCCATGGTCAGTGATTTTTAAAAAGGAAGAATCCCAAAGTCACGGGGCACATCTTTTGACAGCGTATCCTATTAAAACCTGTAACCCCTCAGTTTTTTTAATAAAAGATCCTGAGGGGTTACAATTAGTGCCTGAAACGGTGATCGAAAAAGAGAGTGTGATCGCTGTCTATTTTTTCGTGACCTCGTCCCGGAGCACCCGGCGAAGGACTTTTCCCACATTGGACATGGGAATCTCGTCCCTGAATTCAATCTGTTTGGGCCGTTTATAACCAGCCATGTTCTCTTTGCAAAAGGCCTGGATCTCTTCCGGGGTTGCCGTTTCGCCCTCTCTGAGTTTGAGATAGGCCTTGACCTGTTCCCCGCTCTTTTCATCCGGCACACCGATCACCGCGGCCAGCTCCACCTTGGGATGGGTAAACAGAATATCCTCCACATCCCGCGGGTAGACATTAAATCCGCCCACCAGGATCATATCCTTTTTACGGTCCGTGATCACCACATACCCGTCATCGTCAATATGCCCGATATCACCGGTGAGAAAATACCGTTTTCCGTCGATATGGACAAAGACTTCTTCATTGGCATTATCCCGTTTCCAGTATCCTTTCATGACCTGGGGGCCGCAGGCGGCGAGTTCACCGTCTTCTCCCCGGGGCATCTCCTTGGTGGCGTCTTCGATATCCAGGATTTTGACATCCGTATCCGGCAGGGGGAACCCGATGGAACCGATCCTGCGGGTTTCCACGAATGTGGGATTGGCGGTCAGGGCCGGGGCTGTCTCCGTTAATCCGTAAGCCTCGAATATAATGGCACCGGTTTTGTCTTCAAATTCTTTGCAGACTTCCGGGGGCAGGGGCGCACCGCCGGAAATACATCCCTGAAAAGAGGAGAGGTCATAGTTTTTCAAATCCGGGTGGTTGGAAAAGGCGACAAAGAGTGTGGGCACCGCCGACATGAACGTGGTCTTATACTTTTGAACCACCTTGAGCACCTCTGTAAAGGGGGGATTTCCGGCCCTGGGATCGGGTACGCAGATCAGTTTGGCGCCCAGCTTGCATGCCACCAGCAGGGAGCCGGTGAGCCCGAAGCTGTGATACCAGGGCAGCACCCCTAAAACAGAGTGAAAATCGCCTTCAAACATGGGTTCGGGTTTACCCCCCTCCACCTGGACCAGGCGGCACCACTCAAGGGCCGCCGTCACATTGTGGGTAAAGTTGGTATGGGTCAGTTCCGCACCTTTGGGCAATCCGGTGGTTCCGCCGGTATAGAGCATAATGGCCGTATCTTTTTCAGGATCAATGGATACCTCAGGCGGTTGAGGGCTGGCGTTTGCCACCACATCGTCGAACATCAGATGGCCGGGTTCGATTTTATCGGCTTTGGGAATTTTGCCCAGAAGCCCGCCGATGAATCCTTTTATCTTCGGTAGATAGGATTTGATATTACAGACAACAATGGTATCCACCTGTGTGCCTTTAACCGCTTCAACCGTGTTTTTATAAAACTGGGGATGATCCATGCAAAAGACCAGCTTGGCCTCTGAATCGTTGAGCTGGTGGTTGAGTTCCGGGGCCGTATAAATGGGATTGCAGTTAACCGCAACGGCACCGGCCTTAAGAATGCCGAATAAGATTTCAGGGAAATGAGGCAGGTTAGGCAGAAAAATCGCTGCTTTATCTCCCTTTTTGATCCCTTTTCCGGCCAGAAAATTGGCGATTCGGTCGGTTGTGTCTTTTACCTGAGCATAGGTTTTGGTTGCATCGCTGAAGACTGTAAATACATTATTCGGGTATTTTTCCGCAGATTTATCCAAAAGGTCAAACAAGGGAAATTTATAATCTTTAACTGTTTGTGCTACACCTTCGGGCCAATAGGGGGTTTCCCAATCTTGATGCGTCATTACTCCTCCTTGTTTTGTTTTTTGGTGAATGATTCAATTATTATACCTCAACACGTTTCAAGTGCGTATCAAGGCCTATATCAACTCTCTTTTTTTAGCCATATTCATCATCTGTTCAAATGTGGTTTCAGGCGGTACTTTCAACCCGTCTTTTTCCTTTTGCTCAAGCCGGATAGCCTCTCCGGGGCATGTGGTCACACAGAGACCGCACCCGATGCAACGGTCGGAATCGATGTGGGCGATCATGTCCCCATCCATCCGGATCGCATTCATCTGGCACCGTTCAAGACAGGTTTCACATCCTGTGCACAGGTCCGTTTCGATCTGTGCAAGGTAGTTGGAAAAGACCATCTCAGACGGTTTGGGGTGATGTTTAAGTGATGTTAAGGGGCCGCAGCAGTCCCCGCAGCAATTGCACATGCCGCTGGGATTCTGGGAGGTGGCCGGCTGGGTGACAAGACCGTGATCATGGGCATGGGAAAGAATCTTAACCGCTTCTTTTAAATCGATTTGGCGTCCCATTCCATGATCCAGGTAATACTGCCCCATGGAACCGAACATGAAGCAGACCTCAAGGGGGCGGCCACAGGCCTGATCGATCAATGCAGAGGATTTCCGGCAGGCGCATTCGGCCACAACGATCCGGTCAACCCGTTCGAGTATTTTTACGGCATCTTCATAGGGTGCCACCCGGGACCGGGTGTCCACGGATTTTTGGACCGGGATCACCCTGAGAAAATCGGAAACTGAAAACGACAGGGCCTCTTTAAATTCTTCATCCATGTATCGGCGGACCAGAGCGGCCAATTCTTTATCCATTTTATTGATCTGGAATTCAAAGAGTCCGTGGACAAAGGGAATGGCGGCATAGCGGGTGGTATGGTTCTTTTTCAATGAAAATAAAAGCCCCCGGGATGCCATATCGGAAAGGATCTCTTCTGCCCGGCCGCTATCTTTTTTAATCCGTGGTGCAATGGTTTCCGGTGTCTCAAGCTTGGGGGTCAATTGAAGAAAAACTTCGGCATCAGGCACGGAAAACAATTTTTTAAGGATTTTTATCTCAATACCGGATGTCGTGGCGGGAAACCCCATGGAATAAAGATCCAATTGTTTTTGCAGCTGTCTGTATAAAGGGTCATTCATGATATTTCTCCTTTTACTAGTCTGAAACAAAGATCCGGTTTTGTGAACACTGTTATGGTTTCTTATCAGTAAACCCTGAATTCTGTCAATCCGGTATGGAAAAATATTGACCTCATCAACGTTGAGGTTGATTTTCCGGCTGGCAGATTGTGAATGGCGGCGCAGACGGAGAGGTACCGGGGAGAATGAAAAGATATGGATTTACAAGCCGGATCAGATGGATAATGCAATTAAATTCGGGGCTGGTTTACGGTCAAGTAGTTCCGGTTAATTTATCGAACGCCTGCTGAAGAGCCCGGGTAACGGGTCCCGGACTGCCGTCGGATACGGTTTCACGGTTCATGGTGACGATGGGCATCACTTCCATGGTGGTGCCCACAACCAGCATCTCAGTGGCATGACAAAGTTCGGTTGCATACACCGGCCGCTGTTCCACTTTTATATTCAGACGGTCACAACACTCGAGTACGGCTTTTCTTGTCACGCCTCCCAGAATGTAATTTGAAAGCGGTGCCGTGACCACTGTATGATCAAACACAACCATAAAATTGGAATGGGTGCCCTCCAAGAGAACCCCGTCGCGTATAAAAACGGCTTCTTTTGCCCGGGCTTCCACTGCCTGCTGGTTGGCAAGAACATTGGCGGTGAGTCCGGTTGTTTTCATATCACACCGGGTCCATCGCGTGTCCGGAACCGTAATGGCGGCAATGCCTGTTTCCATATTTTTTCTCTGGGAGCGGGCATCAAAAGCAGAGGCGGCGGCATATACCGTCAAATCGACCGGGGCTGCCGGAAAGGCATGGGTGCGTCTGGCTGCCCCGCGGGTGACCTGGAAATAGACGATTGCCTCTTCATCCAGCAGGTGATTCTGCTTTAACAGTTCCCGGGCAATTCCGTTGAATTCAGGAAACCGGGTCCGGTCAAATTTCAGATGGCTTGCTCCGTGGTGCAGTCGCTCCAGATGGTCCTGGATCCTGAATATCCGGCCCTGATAACTTCTGACCACTTCGTAAAGGCCGTCTGCAAAAAGGAATCCCCTGTCGTCCGGTGAGACGGAGACGGCTTCCTTCTCTTTGAATTCACCGTTAAAATAGACAATCATGATATCTTTTTCCTTAAGATAATGAGCATAGTTTATATTCACAGAAAACCGGTGACCCTGTTTTTCCCCCCTTCCTTTGATTGATAAAGGGCCTTGTCCGCTTTTGATATCAATGAATCCGGACAGGTGTTCCGGGAGGGAATATCCGTGGCCACGCCGATACTGACGGTGCTCATGATGGTATGGTTTTGATGGGTTAACTGGGTTTTTTCCACGACCGCTCTGAGTTGTTCCGCCATGGCGCGGGCTGTTTCCTGGCGCTCGGGCAGCAAAACGATAAATTCCTCTCCGCCGTATCGGGCGGTGATATCGTTTTTCCGTTGAAATACCTTTGAAATCAGGGCAGAGGTCACTTTGAGGTATTTATCTCCTGCCTGGTGGCCGAAGCTGTCATTAATCCGTTTAAAATCGTCAATATCCAAAAGGACGACGGACAGGGGGGACCGGTTTCTTTGGGCGCGGTGCCATTCCAATTTGAAGGTCTCATCAAAGTACCTGCGGTTGATCAAACCGGTAAGTCCGTCATGCCGGCTGATCCTTTCCAGTTCCCTGGACCGCAGATCCAGTAAATGTTCGTTTTCAAGGGCATCCCAGTATTCCCGGTGTCCCCTGACTGCCAAAAAGCTCAGATAGACCATAAAGAGCAGTATTGAAACGGCCAGCGGCAGATCAGGCGCTATAGTGAACAATACCAGGTCAACCGGCAACAGGAGCGAAAAACAGAATATCAGACTCAGCCGAAGGTGCGGAACATATGCCAACACACCGCCCGCAGCAATTCCCATGGAGCAGATCGTCATTAAAAACCGGGTGTCGGGCTCTCCATCCGCCAGCACGATCCGGACGAAACCGACTCCCCAGATAAGGCTGCTGGCAATCACACTGGCGAAAAAAATCGTCGTGTCGAGTTTTTCAGCTTTGCCTATTGCTCCTTTTGCAATGTGAAGATGGATTAACCGAAAGAGACAGATCAGTGTGACACCGGCAATAAATAGAAGAGAAAATCCCGGGTCACGATGAACATATCCGTCGGAAAAGGGGATAAACCAGGCAAAAAACAGATAAAAGAAAATACCGAATCCGGATCGTTTTTTTAAGTCGTTTATCACCCTTTTTGATAATTTGTATCGTTTAAATGCCAATTATCATCATCTCAATTATGGGAAAATTTAAATCGAAATGACGATAGCATTCTTGAAAAGAAAAATAAAGATAGAGGTTTCCCCGGAATCAATGTTGCGAATTCTTTTACGATATTGAGTTTGTGCAAACCGGAAAAAATCAGTATAGTTGAATAAAAAACAGATCCCGGAATCAAAAATGTCGAATTCTTAATGAAAGGAACCGGATTGATATCCTTTGACAGACCCTTTATCATTGACGTCGAGGCGTCGGGATTCGGGCCGCTCAGCTATCCCATTGAAGTCGGCCTGGCATTGACGGAAAACGACCGTTACTGCCGCCTGATTCGCCCGGATGTTTCCTGGACTCACTGGGACCGGAAGGCGGAATCCCTCCACCATATTTCCAGGGATCTTCTGATTGCATCCGGCAGGCCGATATCTGAAATCGCCCGGGATCTGAACCGGATTTTAGGTAATGTCACGGTTTATAGTGACGGCTGGGTGGTGGACAAACCATGGATGACCCGGCTCTTTAATCAGGCCGAGATAACCCCTTCATTTACCATCAGCCCGCTGGAGCGGATACTGACCGAAGAACAGATGGCGATTTGGCATGAAACAAAGGACCATCTCATCACGTCTCTTTCCGTTAACCGCCATCGGGCCAGTACCGATGCATATATCATCCAGGAAACTTACAGGCAGACCCGGATCCGGACACAGCCCCATCATTAAAACATGAAACCGATGATACGGTTTTGTTTGATTCTGTCTCACCCGATCAATGCCAAGGCGGTCCAGGGTCTGTTTTTCAAAAAAGGATCTGCACCGCCAAAGATAAGTCTGTGGGGAGAAGATTCTCACAGACTTAAAAACCCCCGTTATTATAAGTATTTTCATTCTTTTTGCAATAACGGCATATGTGTAGTATGGTTGTAGAAAATATAGCCCCTGACACCACCAGAAGGCAATGATAGAAAGAGAAGCTATAGATAAATTGGTGAATTTTGCTTACCGGAATCGGTTGGTTTTGAGGTTGTTCCACGGATGAACGATATGGATTGCAAGGTCAATATATAGAGGAGACAGGTTATGAAAACAGGCACTCTAAAATTTAAACTGCTGGTGGGCGGTATTGTTGCCGCCTTGGTTCCAATGGCTATTGTCGGTATTTTCGCCATTATTCAGTCGTCAAATGCCATTCTTGAGCTGGGAAAGAACCGGGCAAGTTTGACGGCATCAAACCTGGCAACCATGACCGAGATGGTTTTGGAACAAGAGATGAAGCTGTCCCGGAACCTGGCACGTGAAAGATTTATTGCCGCTGGTGCTGAAAAAGTATTTGAGGCCGGTATTGAGGCTGCATCTGAAGCGTTGGCTGAGTCGGATGAATCTTTGGAAATATTTCTTAAAGAGTCGGGTGGCAGCCATGAGTTGTTATTTACATCCGATTCCAAGGGAAATGTCATTTCAGATTCCATGGGCGGTTCACTCCGGGAAAACAAGGTCACCGTTGCAGACAGGGACTATTTTCAGGCGGCAAAGTCGGGAAAAAGCATTGTGGGAAAACCGGTCATATCAAAGGCCTCCGGAAACCCGGTAACCGTTGTGGCCACCCCCATGAAAACCCGAAACGGGCAGTTTGCCGGTGTGTTTGGCCTGGTTCTCAAACTGGATGCGCTATCTGAAAAAATTACACAGATCAAACTGGGAGAAACCGGTTATCCTTTCATGGTTGCCAAGGATGGAACTCTTATGGCACACCCGGATAAAGAGCTTATTTTTAAGCTGGATTTAAAAACGCTTGAAGGCATGGAAGAGATTACAAAGCAACTGCTGGCCGGTGAATCAGGCGTTAATTCATACCGGTTTCGAGGGGTGGATAAAGTGGCCGGTTTTGCACCGGTGCCTGCCACCGGATGGAGTATCTGCGTCACGCAAAACAAATCGGAGTTTATGGAGACTGTCACCACCATTAGAACCATGATTCTGATGGTGGGTGTTGTATTTATTTTACTTACAATATTTGCCATCCTCTGGTTTGTTAAAGGGATCATGCAGCAGCTGGGAGACGATCCGTCGGAAATTGCCAAAGTGGCGGACAGTATCGCAAAAGGGGATCTTACATATCAGTTCGGCACTGACAGTGAAAAGATCACAGGGGTTTATGCCAATATGAAATTAATGGCAGATAATTTGCAAATCATGTTCAAAGATATTTCAAACGGTGTCCAGACATTGACCTCGTCCGCCACGGAATTATCCGCCGTCTCCTCACAGATGACTTCAGGTGCCGAGCAAACCTCGGATAAATCCAATACCGTGGCATCTGCGGCTGAGGAGATGTCCAGTAACATGAACTCCGTGGCAGCGGCAACCGAAGAGACCACCACCAATATCCAAACCATTGTATCTGCGTTGGAACAGATGTCGGGCACCATTAATGAAATTGCCGCAAATACCTCCAAAGGCAGTGAAACAACAGCCGAGGCCGTTAAATCCGCCGAATATGTATCCGGTAAGGTGAATGAGCTGGGGAATGCCGCATCGGAAATCAACAAGGTGACGGAAACCATTGCCGACATTTCAGAGCAGACCAATCTTCTGGCCCTGAATGCCACCATTGAGGCGGCACGGGCAGGGGAAGCCGGTAAGGGATTTGCCGTTGTGGCAAGCGAAATAAAGGCCTTGGCTCAACAGACAGCCGCAGCAACCGATGAGATCGGGACTAAAATCGGAGATGTTCAGAAAACCACGGGTGAGTCCGTAAGTGCCATCGGATCCATCGTGAAAATTATAAATGAAATCAATATGATTGTTACAACCGTGGCCACGGCCATTGAAGAACAGTCTGCCACCACAAGTGAGATATCAAGCAATGTGGGACAGGCCGCTGCAGGGGTGCAGGAAGTCAATGAAAATGTGAATATGACATCCACAGTGGCCCTTGAAGTGACAAAGGATGTTCATCTGGTCAGCCAGGCAGCCGAACAGATAAAATCAGGAAGCGGCCAGGTAAATGAAAGTGCGGTTGAGTTGTCTCAATTGGCGGAAACCCTCAATGAGATGGTTGGCCGTTTTAAATTAAAGTAAAGGTGCTTCAAAAGCGAGATAAACAGGCTGTCGGCGAACCGGAACCGGCAGCCTGTTTTCAATTTGAGTCTCATTGCCGCCTGCCCCCAATCCACCATCAAATTTTTGTTTGTAGTGGTTGTCAAAATAACGTTCCGATTAAAGATTCTCATGTTACGGGTTGAACAGCAAATGATGCCAAGACTGTCGGTCCTTTTAGAGAGCTTGACATTATAAAGACCTTTTCTTTCGGAATATATTTTTGTCATTTGCTATAGCATGTGGGCCATAGGTTGCACCCCTTCCCTGGCCTTCAGCAAGGTGCCGGATGCAA
>JANQML010000361.1 GCA_028280105.1 Desulfobacula sp.
GGCTTGAATAAAGCTCCATTCGCGCAGTTCCCGCTCCCATGGCCCTGGCGATATTGGGGGACAGCAGCCCGATAAAACCGATGATGCCGACAATCGTAATAGATGCGGAGACCAGCCAGATGCCGATGAGCATTAAGATCAAAAAGGTGGGAACCACAGACAGACCCCGACCGGCCGCCCCCATATGTCCCAGGCGCATGAGCGCAAGCAACCTTGGGCCAAACCATAAAACGACAAATGCCGGGCAGAGACGCGGAAGAAGCCATAAAACTTGTTCCCAGCCATTCTGGGCAAGATCCCCTGCCCCCCACATGAATATATTCTGGGCAAACGCTTCATTGAGCAGCACCATTGTCGCTGCGATGGACCCCAGCAGAATATTGACCACCATACCGGATACAACCAGCGGCATACCGGCCATATTACCCGCACCGGCAATTAAAACAATAAAACCAAAGGACAGCATGGCTCCTGTCATGGCCGCCAATGCACTGTAATCCGAAATGAGATTTGGAAACCAGATATTTACGATAATCAATGCAAGCCAGGCGCCGGATGATGTGCCCAGAGTCAACGGGGACGTCAGACAATTTTGGGTTAACTGCTGCATCAGACTCCCCGTCAAACCAAGCATTGCGCCCACCAGAACCGTCATACACATTCGCGGCAACCGGGCGTAAACAAAGTGGAGCCGATCAAAATCATCCGCATTTCCAGGTGTCAGGATCAGCCGGAGCTGGCCGGAGATATGAAGTTCATTATCAATCTGAAGGCTGGTAATGGCAAGGCCGACGAGAAACAGACCCAAGCCGGCCAGGTGACGATTCTTCATCTTTCAGGTGCCAGTTCCAGCAAGCTTTTTGTAAAGGCCTCGGCCATATACATCAAAGAGATTGCCCCGCCGTAATTCCACACCGGACTCACGGAGTTGACCCGCTTTCCCCGAACAAAGGGCATGGCTCGCCATAGGACGGATTGCAGTATTCTTTTTTCGTCCGGAAAAGGCATAATATACAATACATACCCATTGTTGACATATTGCATCTCTTTGAGCCGTTTCTGTACGATTCCCCAGGGTGCCGCCGGTTGGGGCATGGCGATGCCCAATCCCAGCTTCTGAAGAACATAGTGAGCGGTGGAATTTTCACCATAGACCCAAACCGATGTAATGTTTGAAAAACGCATGGCAACAACACCGGGCGGTTGTCCAAAAGCCTCGGCAATTTCGGTCCGCAGTGTTTTAAAACGATTTTCCATTTTTTTTAGCTTGCGCCCTGCGATCTCCTCCCTGCCAAACAATGTTGAGAGGGTTTTAAAATGCTGGATCGCCCTTTCTGCGGACGGATCCTCAAGACCATAGTTTGCCAGGAACACCACAGGAGCAATCCGGGTAAGGGATGAAATCAGATCCTTTTGAGGAGACGCCGCCAGAATAACATCAGGAGCCAGCCGGGCAATTTTCTCAAGATTGGGTTCGGCCCGTGTACCGATATCCGCCACTTTACCGGGTATCTTTGGTTGTACCACCCACTGGCGGTATCCCGCGATATTCGGCGCACCGACAGGTATGACATTAAGTTCGAGAACCTGCTCGAGCAGATCCCAGTTCAGTACCACTGAACGCTGCGGTGGTTTAGAAAAGGTCTGCTCCCCAATGGTATCGATGATTTTAATTTCCGACGCCGGTGTTGCGGCAGGAGAGATAACAACTACAACTGTAAACCAGATAAAAAGAATGTTTAAACGCATACCACCGCCACCTTGCCGGTTCGGGAATCCGGATCATGTATCAGCCGGATAGGGGCCTGATACAGATCCGAAAGCCTCTGCTCGTCCAGCAATCCGTCCACCGGGCCTTGAAAAGCGATCCGCCCCTTTTTAAGGGCAATAATGTGGGATGCGTACCGGAGTGTCAGATTGAGGTCGTGAAGGATGATGATAATGCCGCCGTTTTGAGTCTGATTGAGTGTTGCAAGCAGGTTCATGAGCTGATACTGGTGGTGCACGTCCAATGCGGATGTCGGCTCATCCAATATCAGGACCGGGGCCTTTTGGGCCAGCAGCATGGCCACCCAGGCACGCTGGCGTTCCCCCCCGGAAAGCCGATCCGCCAAAATGTGGCTGAATTCGCCGACACCGGTCTTTTTGATGGATTCATCAATGATATGCTCATCATCCCTATTCCAGCGGCCAAAGGTTCCCCGCCAGGCGAACCGCCCCATACGAACGAGCTCACGCACGGTTAAGCCCACAGATTCCGGCACTCTTTGCGGCAGAAAAGCCACGGATCTGGCCAGTTCTTTTGCCCCGTAGGATCCGATATCTCTGCCATTCAGACGGATTTTCCCCGAATCAGGCTTCTGTTGGCCGGAGAGCAGGTTTGCCAGGGTTGATTTTCCTGACCCGTTATGGCCGATAATGATCGTAAACCGGTCTGTCGGAATATCCAGCTTCTCTATGGAAAGAATATTTTTTCCATTTCGCCTCATTTGAATATCTGACAAATTGAACATCCCTATCCCCGTGTAACATAAAAAAAAGATTATCCGTCTCCAGAAAGAGACGGATAAATGAATATCACCAGCCATAGCTTAACGCAATCGCAAGGGAACGGGATTCACCGTAGTAACAATAGTAGTCACAGCCGGAAATAAAGGTTTTATCCAGAATATTGTTAAGGTTTAACTGAAGCGTCCAGTTTTCGTCGATATGATATGACACGGAAGCATCCCAGAGGGTTACACTCGGTACCGTCAGATCACTGCTCTTCGGATTATCCTTGGATTCACCCACATACCGCACACCGGTTCCGATGGTTAATCCGGGAATACCGGCCCCGGCTGCATCAAAATCAATCCATGCCGAAGCCATGTGCTCGGGTATCAAGGCGGCCTGCCGGGTCCCCTGTCCGCCGGTATCATCGGTTTCAGCTTTTGTATAGGTATAGCTGGCCGACAGTTTTAAGGCATCGGTAATCATTACAACCCCTTCCAGCTCAACCCCTTGAGACGTAACCTCACCGGTCTGGGTCGATACAAAGGTGTTTGGATTGGTAACCAAGGCATTTTTTTGGGTGATGTCAAAAAATGCCAGGTTAACATATCCGTCAACCCATTCCGGTGCGTATTTGATTCCGGCTTCGATCTGCTCGCCTTCAAGGGGATTATAGAGTTTACCGGTTGCCGGATCAATCGTGCTCAGAATATCAAAAGACCGGGAATAGTTGATATACGGGGACAACCCATTGCCGGCAAGATACATTAACCCGGTGTTCACTGAAAACTCGTTGTCATTGCGGGACTCGTTCTGATTATTTTTTTCACTTTGATTCTCGGTCTTAACGCTGTCGTACCGGCCGCCGATAACACCGATCCATTTTGAAAGGATTTCCAGCTGATATTGAGAGTAAACACCAAACTGAAACTTGGAAATATCCCTGTCAATGTTATTTTCAGGATTCAAGGGACTAAAATTACCATATTCCGGCGCATACGGGTTGATCGTACCAAATGCGAAACTGTCCTGCTCCTGCCCTTGGGTTTCATGATACTGAAGGTCGGCCCCCATGAGCACGGTGTGCGCCAGGGCGGGTGACCGCCATTTGGCAACGGCCTTGTTATCGATCGTATAGCTATCGTTATGACCGTCGCGGAAAACAATACCGCGAAACAATGTGGTCGCCGTTGGATTGTTGTTGGGAAAGGCATAGGAGCTGCGCAGATAAAGTTCATTGTAACCGTAATTGAAATTCTGGGACAGGGTCCAGGTATCATTAAGTTCATGTTCAAGCAGGTAACCCAGGGAGATCTGAGTCCGCTCATAGTTATCATAACCCGGCTCTCCCAGATTGGTCGACGGGTCTATTTTACCGAAAGGGGTACCGATCAAGGTGCCTGCTGCCGGGAAAAACGGATTTGTCGGGATGCCGTCGTCTTTGAGAACGGTTGCCGATACCGTCAGGTGAGTTTTTTGTGAAAAATCAAAAGCAATACTGGGTGCCAGATAATAGCGGGTGTTCTCAGTGCCGTCCAGTTCCCCGTCGTTCTCTTTGGCTGTGGCGACAATACGGTACCGGACTGACCCTTTTTCATTTGCCTTATCGGTCATATCCACCGCAGCCGCCTTAAGATTTTTATTGCCGCCCTGAAGACGGATTTCTCCTGAAGGGGTATCCTTGGGCTTTTTCTGAACAATATTCACCAGCCCGCCCGGAGGTGCCTCACCATAGAGTATTGATGAAGGTCCTTTTATGACTTCGATCTGCTCGACTCCGTATGGTTCGATAAGCCATGTATAATAACCGTCTTTGAACAGCCGGCTGCCGTCCAGATAGGTTGCGGCATCAAAACCCCGGATTTTAAACCAGTCTGTGTCGTTGTCCGCACCATAGGGTTGTGCCGTAACACCCGACGTGTATCTGAGGCTTTCATCAAGTTTTTGAGGTGCACGTTTCACCAGATCCTCTTGGGTTACAAAAGAAACGGATTTAGGCGTTTCTTGGGCCGGCGTGTCGACTTTTAGGGCCGTCGCGATTACCACAACGGAATCGACGGATTCGGATTCGCCGGCTGCCAGACCGGAATGGGCTGTCAGTACTCCCAAAAAAACGATCCCTGCACAGGCCTGCTTTATCCGGAAAAGGATTGGTTTAAATGAAACATGATTGATTATTGATTTGTTCTGATTCTCCATACCGGCTCCATTGATTTGTTCTGATCTTTTTACCTTTTGTTTTTATACTCGATGCCGCACTGAAAAGCGCCTGCCTCCCCTCTATTTAGGAATCACAATCACAGTAAGCATCAACTTATTTTATTTGTTGACTTTAACACGACGGCGGAGTAATTTCTCAATAATTAGTGACAAATAATATTGCAAATGAGACAAAAGAATGACCAATGGCATTAAACCCGTTGATTTAATGAAAACACCCCGCCCGGTGGTCGCCATAGCAGAAGAATATATCCCGGGCCAGGTGATTGATTTTCATGACCACCCGAGAGCCCAGTTGCTCTATGCAATTTCAGGTGTTATGACGGCCACAACCCATAAAGGGCTTTGGGTCATTCCCCCGTTTACAGCCATATGGATCCCCCCCAATATCCCTCATAAAATTTCGGCATCCAGCCATATCTCTTTAAGATCATTATACTTTACCAGGGGTTTTTATGATGACGAACCAAAAGGCTGCTGCGTTATTTCAGTCTCTCCGTTACTCAGAGAACTGATTCTTGAACTGGTGAAAATGCCGCGAATTTATCCGTTGGGCGGCTATGAAGAGAGACTTGTCGCCTTGATCAAGGACCTGCTTCAGCAGATGGACAGTACACCGGTTAATTTACCGATACCGGATGATTTCAGACTGAAGGCCATCTATCGACAACTGGATAAAAATCCGGGTGACAAACGGACCCTCGAAGCCTGGGGTCAAGAGGTGGGGGCCACCAGACGGACGCTTACCCGTCTATTTATGTCTGAAACAGCAATGACTTTCGGCCATTGGA
>JANQML010000136.1 GCA_028280105.1 Desulfobacula sp.
ATCTCCACCCCGATCCGGAAGGGGTGACGCAGCCGGGTGCCGATCATGCACTCCTCCCGGCTCAGCTTGAGCCGGACGGGCAGGCCGTTGAGCTTCAGGGTCAAAAAGGCCACCATGGGTTCCAGCACCATGTCCTGCTTGGCGCCGAAGCCACCCCCAATGGCGGGTTTGATCACCCGGATACGGCTCACCGGGATATCCAGGGCCCGGCCGATCAACCGGCGGGCCAGGTGGGGGATCTGGGTGGAGGAAACCACCACGATCTTGTCCAAATCATCCAGAAAGGCGTAGGCGCTGTGGTTTTCCATATGGCAGTGCTGCTGGATCTGGGTCTGGTAAGTACCCTGGAAGCGATGCCGGCTTTGGGCCATGGTCCTGTCCGGATCATCTCCTGCTTTCATGCGGACCGATTTGACCAGGTTGCCCGGGAAGGCTTCGTGCAACTGGGGAGCGTCTGGACCCAGGGCATCCTCAGACCTCACCACCACCGGCAGTTCCTCATACTCCACCTGGATCAGGGACAGGGCCTTTTGGGCGGTCAGCTCATCCACGGCCACCACCACGGCGATCTCATCGCCCACATAACGGACATGCCCGGTTAAAAGCCTGCGGTCGGTGACATCCTGCATGGCCGGGTTAAAGATGTGGGGGTGCCCGGCCGTGGAGAAAAGGGTGTCCGGCACATCCTCAAAGGTGAACACCCCGTCCACCCCTTTAAGGGCCTTGGCCCGGCTGGTATCGATATGGGTCACCCGGCCGTGGGCGATGGCGCTGCGCAGATACTTGGCCGTGCGCATGCCCGGTATCTGAAAGTCATCGGTGTAACGGGCCCGGCCGGTGAGCTTTGCTTCGCCATCCAGGCGCTTTACGGATTGGCCTATGCTCATGAGTATCTCCTGAATTTAGGGGCCATGGGGGTTAGTGAACCATTTCCCGGCAGGCCCTT
This sequence comes from Desulfobacula sp., assembly GCA_028280105.1. Classification (GTDB taxonomy): domain Bacteria; phylum Desulfobacterota; class Desulfobacteria; order Desulfobacterales; family Desulfobacteraceae; genus Desulfobacula. The sequence continues at coordinate 947 of JANQML010000136.1, forward strand.
TCTTTGATTGATTCCAATTCTGCCAAAAGCTCTTTGGGGTGGTCAATGGGCTGGTGCTGTTTTTTAAGGATCAGGTATTGCTCCCGGGCCCTTTCCGCCATATCCGGGGAGCCTGCCTTTTCCCAGGCGGTTTTGGTCACGGTATTAAAGGTTTGGGTGTCGCAGATGTCACGGAAATGGGTGAAGGTATGGGGCAGGGCCAGAAAGGTGGCGTCGGGCCCGGCTTCCATCAGCTCTGTGATGCCGAGGGTGTCCTCATTGATCTCAAGCCCTGCTTTCAGTTTTTTGGCCATGGCCACCAGATCATTGGCAATGATCATCTGCAGAGGACTTGCAATCATGCAGGTCTCCAAAGCACCCAGGTCACCGATGATATCCGCTCCCGAGAGGGCCATCAAATGGGTCATATAGGCCTCATCAGCCACGGCCTGGGCGTCCAGCACATGGCTGTCGGTGCCGCCGCAAAAGGCGTGGCAGGGTAGATCGAATCCGTCAACGATCAACCGGGCGGCCAGCAGCCGGGCCTGGGCCATTTCCACCGTGGCCATGAGGGTGTGCATGCTCTTCATGTCACTGGCATAGGTAAAGGCGCTCAACAGCACCGGGGTGCCGGGACCTGCGATCTGGGCCATAATGGCCTGGCCCACCACCTCGGCGGTGGACAACAGCGCAATGCCCTGGGGGGTAACTGGTGCGTTGGCTGCAGCCACGGCCAATGAGGTGCAATGCAACGGAAGTCCCAAATCGGCTGCCCAAAGGATCTGTTCGATGTCCATATGCTTGATGCCAAAGGGCGGTTTTGAGCAGGCCATCAGGGTCAGAAAGGGCTGTTCCTTCAGGGCCTTTTTGCCGCCGGCAATGGCCAGGGCCATCTCAGAGACATACCGGACGCTCTCGCCGGAATAGGGCATCCAATAGGCGGGCTTTTTACAATGGCGGAAGGCAAGCTCGGCGGTAACCACATCCACGGCCGCTTCGGGGAAGCCCTCGGGTGTGACCGAGAAATTGCCCCACATGGCCATGTGTTCCAGCTCCTGCTGGACCATCAGATAATCTTCCTGCTCTGCCAGGGTGTTGGGGATGATGTCTCCGCTTAAGGGGTGGTGGTAGGAGACCTGGCCGATGGGGCCCCGAGCGTAAAAAAGCCCTTCGGGATGGGGGATGCTCATGTTGTATTGGGGCTCCATACCACCCAGTATAAATTTCCGAGGTGCCGTTGCCAGGGATTCTCTTTGCATTTCTATAGGAAAGGTGATGTAGCCGCCGGTGCTTTCTTTAGCCCCGGCCTTGATCAGCCTCTGGCAAAAATCGGGATGGTCCACCTTAATGCCTTTTTGGGCCAAAAGGTGCTCCACCTGGTCCTTCATAAATTGAATCTCTTCCGGGGTTGCGTCATTGGTTGACCATGGCCTTGGCATAAATCATCCTTAAATTTTTCGTTTCATGTTTGGTTCTCAGGTTTTCAGTCCAGCACCACGGGGATGATGCGATGCTTTAATACATCGATCAATCCTAGGTCCGTTAGCCCCAGTTCCGGGACCGTGGGCAAAGAGACAAAGGAAAGACTCATAAAGGGGGCCGGCATGGCAGATCCCATTTCTGCCACGACCTGGTTTAGGGCTTCAATTTCTTTCATGACCGCTTTGGCAGGAAGAGGGCTCATCAGACCACCGATGGGCAGCGGCAGCACGCCTAAAACTTCCCCGTCCCGGACCGCTGCAAACCCTCCCTGGCAGCGTTCCAGCTCCCTCGCCGCCAGGACCATGTCCCGGTCGTTGGTCCCCACGATCACGATGTTGTGGTGGTCATGGGAAACCGATGAGGCAATGGCCCCGCCCTGGAGCCCGAACCCTTTCACAAACCCCGACGCCACCTGGCCGTTTTTCCCATAGCGCTCCACCACACTGAGCTTGAGAATATCCCGGGCAACATCCGGTATGACCGCGCCATCGGAAACCTTTAAGACTTCTTCGGACCCATAATTGATGATCTGATCCGGGTAGAGGTTGATCACTTGAACCTTGGCCGTTTCTCCTGTGGCCGGGACAATAAAATCGGTCTCCGATAGATCGGGCGACACGGTGACCGTGGACAGCATAAAATCCGGGTAGTCTCCTTTAAGCTCTTTTTCCAGCACCCCGGATGATGCCACCAAAGCGCCGCCTTTAAACACATGGGCCGGACGGATATCCCTTAAATCTTCCAAAAGAACGATGTCTGCCAGACGGCCGGGAGTCAGGGACCCCAGCATATGGTCCAGGCGGAAGTGGCGGGCGGCATTGATGGTGGCAATTTTGACGGCCTTGACAGGATCCAGCCCCAGTTCAATGCTTTTTTGGATATTGTAGCTGATGTGGCCTTCTTGGGCAATATCGTTGACATGCTTGTCATCGGTGCAAAAAAGGATGTCTTCGGTGGGCAGATGGTTGGCAACCACTCCACTGATCAGTTCCGTAAGATTGCGTTCGGTGCTGCCCTCGCGGACCAGGGGCTTCAACCCCAGGCGCAACCGTTCAAACAACTCGTTGTAGGTGACGGACTCGTGGTCATCGGAAAGGCCTGCCGCCGCATAGATATTGAGCTGGTCCCAATCAAGGCCGATGGCGTGCCCGTTGCATATCTTGCCCCGCTGCCGGGCATGGAGGATCTTGTGAAGGTATTCTGTCTTGTAATTCAAGATTTTTTCAGGGTCCAGCTCCCCCAGGGACACCGCGATCTCGTCATCCAGCAGTTCGGCCACTTCCTCCACTCCCAAAACCCCGCCGGTGGTTTCAAGACCCGGAGCTGTGGGCACCCGGGAGGGGACCTCCATAAAGGTGCGGAAGGGCAGATTCCGGTTGCCGAGCAGGCATTTCAACCCTTTGATGCCCAAAACATTGGCGATCTCCATGGCGTCCACGAACAGGGTGGTGGTCCCCCAGGGAACGATGACGCTGGCCAAAGCTTCCGGGGTTAAGAGCGTTGTTTCAATATGGACATGGCAGTCCATAAACCCGGGTACCGCATACATGCCTTTGCCATCAAAGGTCTGTGCGGCCTCCACCTGCCTTCCCGGGTTCACGGCCACAATGGTCTCGCCATGGATGAGCAAAGCACCGGGAAAGATGCGTTCGGTAAAAACATCCACAATCTGTAAATTGTCGATGAGCAAATCGGCCGGAATCCGTCCTGCTGATGCGTGCAGGTTTTGCAGTAATGTGTTGAAAGGCTCTTGCACGATACATCCTTTATCGGCCACCTCTAATAATGGTTTTTTGGCTCGATTTCTGCGTTACAGCAAAATCCTTAATTATTAGAGGTGCCCTATGGTTTTGAGCGGTTAAGGCTGGAGCGCCAACCGCCACTGTTTAAAATGACCTCTCCCATTTACCGCTCTCCCCGGAAATACGGGATGGCCAGCCGTTTGGGGGCCTCGGACTTGCCCCGTTTCAAAGCCATGAGCACAATGGCCATGGCATAGGGCAGGGCCAGCAGGAACTGGTAGGGGATGTGAACCCCAACGCCCTGCACCTGTAGTTGAAAGGCCTCAAGGGCTGCGAACAACAACGCAGCGATCAGGATACCGGAGGGTTTCCAATTGCCGGCAATGACAATCACCAGGGCCAGCCAGCCCCGCCCGGCCGTGATCTCAGGGATAAACCGCACCGTGGAACCCACGGTGACAAAGGCCCCGCCAAGACCGATCAGAAGCCCCCCTAAAATCATGGCCACGTATTGCCGGGCTGTCACGTTGAGCCCCTTGGTGTCAATCACCTTGGGGTTTTCACCCAGGCACCGGATTTCAAGGCCGTATGTGGTGCGGTACAAAAAGAACCAGACCAGGGGCACCATGGCAAAGGCGATATATGTCAGCAGTTTCTGGCTGAAAAAAATCTCCCCCACCCAGGGGATGGCGGACAGATAGGGGATTTCCAGCACTGAAAAGATGGGGATGGCAGGCAGTTTGTTCCCTGAATCCGCAAAATAGGCCTTATAGGCAAAGAGCGACAGCCCGGCAGACAAAAAGTTGATGGCAAGCCCGGCCACCACCTGCTCCACCTTCAGGGTGGCGGCCATAAACACCATGAGCAGGTTCATCAGGGCGCCTGTGAGCATGGCAGCCACAAGCCCGATCCAGATGGACTGGGTGGCAAAGGTGAACAAAAAGCCGGATAAGGCCGACATGAGCATGACCCCTTCCACACCCAGATTCAAAATACCGGCCTTTTCGGTGATGAGTTCGCCCAGGGCGGCCAGGATCAAAGGTGTTGCAATGCGCACGGTGGCCGCCAGGATACTGATAATGATGACTTCGCTGAACATATCGGTCATGGTTCACCGTCCACGGGGTATTGGCAGGTATGGGGATCTATTCGCCTGGCCTGGGGTACGACTTTAATCCGGAACCGGGTCAACACGGCAGAGGCCAGGAAACATAGCAAAACAATGCCTTCCATTGCCGCGATGAGAGCGGTGGGGACCCCTGTGAGCACTTGCATGGTGATCCCGCCGTTCATCAGCCCGCCGAACACAATGGCCACAAACACAACCGCCAGAGGATTCAGACCGGCCAGCATGGCAATGATGATGCCGGTAAACCCAAAGCCTGTGGAGATATCGGGTTTAAGACGCAGGTGGAGGCCAAACAGTTCGCCGGCTCCGGCAAGGCCTGCCACAGCCCCGCTGATGAGCATCACGGCCAGGATCGTTCGTTTGACATGGATCCCTTTGAAACGGGAGGCCTTGGGATTAAGCCCGACTGCCCGGATCTCGTATCCCAGGGAGGTGCGGTGAATGAGGATATAGGCCAAAACTGCCATGAGCAAGGCCACCAGAAAGCCTAGATGAAGGCGGGACCCTTCCACCAGTATGGGTAACCGGGCCGCCTCCACCACTTTGGTGGACTGCTGGTAAAAGGAAGACGGATCGCGCCAGGGGCCCCGGAAAAGCAAAAACGAGAGCAGGTAGGTGGTGATGTAGTTGAGCAGCACCGTGGACAAAACTTCGTTGACCTCAAATTTGACCTTGAGATAGCCTGCCAGCCCCCCGTAAAGACCGCCCCCGATCATGGCGGCCAAAAAGATCGACGGGATCAGGACAACGGCCGGTGACCCCTGCAAAACGGTATAGACCCAATAGGAGACTATGCCGCCCATGAAAAGCTGGCCTTCAGCCCCGATGTTCCAGATCTGGGCCCGAAAAGCCACACACACCGCCACCCCGGTCAAAATCAGGGGCGTGGCCTTGGTCAGGGTCTTTAACATCGCCCGCTGGCTGCCAAAGGCCCCCTTGTAAATGGCCTGAAACGCTTCAAGAACATTGGCGCTGGCCACATTGAGCAGTAACGCGCAGATGACAACCGACACCCCCACTGCCAGCAACAGGGCAATGGCCTGCCAGAGGCGGCTGGGTTCCAGCCGGGGTTCGATACTGATCCTGCCGTTCAGCATGATTTAAGGGGCCTCATGGGGTTCAACCGGGTTCTCTTTCATAAAAAGGTTTTGGCCTGCAGGATCCGATGGGGTGTCTGTTTCACTGTGCCCTGCCATCAAAAGTCCGATGGTGGCGAGATCGGCTTTGTCCGCTGCAAACCGGCCAAGGATACGTCCCTTGTGCATGACAACAATGGTGTCGGCAATGGTAAAAAGTTCATCCAGGTCTTCTGAGGCCAGAAGAATGCCGCCGCCTTGGGCTCTTTTTTCCATCAGCGCCCCGTGCATGTATTCGATCACGCCCACATCCAATCCCCGGGAGGGCTGATTGGCAAGGGTCAACGAGGCGTTTCCGGCAAACTCCCGGGCCACGATCACCTTCTGGGCATTGCCGCCGGAAAGCGTGCGGGCCAGGGTGCGCGAAGAAGGTGCGGCAATACCGTACTGGGAGATGCATTTTCTGGCAAAATCGCTGATCCGGCCAAAGTTTAAAAATCCCCGCCACCGGAAATTGGGGGAATCATGCCGGCCCAAAATCAGGTTTTCTTCAATGGTGAAGTCCGGCACCAGGCCTTCGGCAAACCGGTCTTCGGGTATAAAGGCCACCCCTTTTTCCTGGATATCCTTGGTGGAATGACGGGTGATATCCGACCCGGACAGCGTAATCGTTCCGGCCGTGATGGGGCGCACTCCCACAAGGGTTTCAAAAAGTTCCTTCTGGCCGTTGCCGGCAACCCCGGCAATCCCCACGATCTCACCGCTTCGCACGTCCAGGTCAAGGCCGCAAAGGGCCTCCTTTCCCCGGTCATTCTGAGCCCTAAGTCCCTGAATGCGCAAAATGAGATCCTCCCGGGGGCCTGTTTGCCGGGCCGGGGGAGCGGCCACTTCCCGGCCGATCATCAGGGAGGTCAGCTCTTCTTTGCTGCTTTCAGACGTGACCACCGTGGCCACTTTCCGGCCGTTGCGCAGCACCGTGACCCGGTCGGACTGCAGCACCTCTTTGAGCTTGTGGCTGATCAGGACAATGGACATGCCCTGGTCGGTCATCATGCGCAAGATTTCAAAAAGACGCTGGGATTCCTGGGGTGTCAATACGGCGGTGGGCTCGTCCAGGATCAGGATACTGGCTCCCACAAAAAGCGCCTTTAAGATCTCCACCCACTGCTGTTGTCCCACGGGCAGCTGCCAGATCTTGGCGTTCAGATCCAGGTCTACCTTGTATCGGGCGCAGAGGGCAGCGATCTGTTCTTCGGCCGATGCCAGATCCAAAAGGATCCCTGAAGCCCGGGTGCCCACCACGATGTTCTCCAGCACGGTAAAGCTGGGCACCAGAACAAAGTGCTGGTGGACCATGCCGATCCCCTGTCTGATGGCGTCGGCCGGCGAGGCCAGTTCCACCACCTGTCCCCGGATGCAGATGGTGCCCTCCTGGGGCTGGTAAAACCCGTAAAGGCATTCGGCAAGCGTGGATTTCCCGGCACCGTTTTCACCCAGAAGGCAGTGGATTTCCCCTGGCAGAAGATCAAAACAGACCGCATCATTGGCCACCACCTGATGGAATTTCTTGGTCAGATTTTCGGTATAAAGCAGGGGGGCTGTCATGGCATCTTTATGGAAAAGGGTGGATAAAAAAGTTAAAGGACACCGGGTTGTCACACAGCAACAGGCCCGGTGCCAAGGTTTGGACGATTAATCGGACTACTATTAATCGGACTTGGGCATGGACATATCCAGCTTAACGGTAAACTTGCCGGATTTGATATCTGCCTTGGTTTTGGCCACCTTGTCTTTTATGGCGGCCGAAATGATATTTTCAAACTCATGATAGGGGGCCAGACCGGATCCGCCCTGGGCCATGGAGAACCAGACCTTTTCCCTGGGTGCGTTATAGGGCTTGCCGGTCATCTTGTGCTGGCGCCATTCCTCTATAAGGTATTTGATGTGGGGTTCCCAGTTGGCAATGGTGCTGGTGGGAACAACCTTGGGGGCTATGCTGGAGAGATCCACATAGTTGCCAAAACAGGGAATGTCCTTCTGCTTGCAGACCTCAAAGGACTCTCCCAATTGAAAAATTACGTCTGCGCCGGCCGCAATCTGTGCGTTGGCCGCTTCAGAGGCCTTGGCCGGGTCATACCAGCTCTCAATAAAGCTGACTTTAAGCTTTACCTGATCATTGACGGCGCGGGCACCGGCCCGGTAGGCGTGAACCTGATCGTTAACATCGTCTGCCGGGAAGAGCCCCACAAGCCCCAGGATGTTACTCTGGGTCATGGCACCGGCAATCATACCGATGAGATAGGAAGGTTCATGGACATGCATATAGAGAAGATACATATTGCCGCCCAGTGCGGTGTTGCCGGAACCGGTAACCACAAACATGGTGTCCGGGAAGCGCTCCATGAGCTGCTCCGCCTCATCGGTGCCTGAAGAATGCATCAGGATAACGTCATACTTGCCGGATTCGGCATAGGCTTCCATGGTCGCCAGGGTTTTCTCGCCCCAGACGTTCTCGGTGTAGTCCAGAGACATTTCCAGGCCGTGGGGTTTTTCGGCCTTCAAGGCCTCAAATGAATCCACCAGGGCCCGGGCCCAGGCGTTTTCAATACCACTGGCAAACATGGCTGCCATTTTGAATGTTTTAGGTACCTGCCCCGCTGTGGCCGGAACCGTCAGTGCGGCCAGCAACGCCGCCACGGCCATTATCATGCCGAATCGTTTGAATGCTCTCAATTGAAATGCCTCCCTTTTAGGTCGTTGATGAACCCGGCCAAGTCCTTAGTTTTTCCAGGTTCGGTTGTCTGTCCGTCTTAAATGGTTACGCAACAAGCGTACCAATGAACTGACAGGACAAATTGACAGCGATACAGGCCCATGGTTTCATAAAACCAAGTAAAAATTCGTTAAATTCAACGACTCTTGTTGTTTTTTTTAAAGATTATTGTTAAATAGAACGATAGGCCGATCACTTTTATATCCAACCCGCCCCGGAGCCGGCATGAATACAACACCCCACCGAGAGATAGATCCTTTTGATGAGAACGAATTTTTCCGTCAGGCGGTGGCCCGCATCTGCGGCAGTCTGGAGATTGAAAAGGCCATGCAGTCCTGCATGGCGTATCTGGCAAATTTTATACCGGTCATCCGCATGGAAATCACCATGTATGACCGCAACATAGGCGCCATCAGGCCCTTTGCCATTGTTCCTTCCCAAAAGGGCAATCATGGGTTTCTTCCCCAGCCTTTGACCCCGGAAGCCATTGAGCTGATTGAATCAGAGTACCGGGAACAAAGCCCCAAAGTCAAAATCGCCAACCGTCCCGAAGAGGACCCCATCCAACGGTCCCGGTGGCAGTTAAAAAACAGGGCCAGGTTTTCCGTTTTGGTGATGATTCTGGATATTGAAGGCGAGCGTTTGGGAGCCGTCAGCCTGGTGGCGCCCAAGCGAAACAGCTATACAAAATACCACGCCGACCTGCTCTATATGCTGCGTGAACCCTTTAACATCGCCCTGTCCAATGCCATCCGCTACCGGGAAATCACGGCACTCAAGGAGATCCTGGATGATGAAAACCAGGAACTCAAAGGAGAACTTGAACTCAACCAGATGGAGGACATCATCGGTGCGAAAACCGGTCTGAAAACGGTCATGAAAATGGTGCGCCAGGTCAGTCCTCTGGACAGCCCGGTGATGCTGACCGGAGAGACCGGCGTGGGCAAGGAGGTGATCGCCAATGCCATCCACTTTTCATCCCCCCGCAGCAAAGGGCCGTTTATCAAGGTGAACTGCGGTGCCATCCCGGAATCTTTGCTGGACAGTGAGCTTTTCGGCCACCAGAAAGGATCTTTTACCGGAGCCATCGGCCATAAACGGGGACGCTTTGAACGGGCCCACACCGGCACCATCTTTCTGGATGAAATCGGCGAACTGTCGCCCAACGCTCAGATCAGGCTGCTTCGGGTCATCCAGCAAAAAGAGATTGAGCGCGTGGGCGGTTCCGAACCCATCGCCGTGGATGTGCGCATCATCACGGCCACCCACCGCAACCTGGAAGAGATGATCAGAAAACAGCAGTTCCGCGAAGACCTCTGGTTCCGCCTGAATGTGTTTCCGATCCTGATTCCGCCGCTCAGACAGCGCAAAAACGATCTTCCCGCACTCCTGCATCACTTTTTATGTAAAAGGTCCCGGGAACTAAAGATTCATCCCATACCATCCATATTATCGGAAACCTTGAACCGGCTCATGGCCTACCATTGGCCGGGCAATGTCCGTGAACTGGAGAACCTGGTGGAACGAGCCCTTATTTTGAGCAGGGGGATTGCCAACAGCCCTGAACTGATCTTTGGGGACTTTGACCAGGGTTCGAACCTGGACGGGGCCCCCTCCCGCCTGGCCCATGCTCCAAGGCTTGCCACCTTTGACCAGGCGGTTATCGCACACATCAAAAAAGCCTTGGAGCGATGCAACGGAAAAATTTATGGAGACAGGGGCGCTGCCAGGCTGCTGGATCTCAACCCGAATACCTTGCGAAGCAAGATGCGTAAATATAGCATCACACCGCGGTAAAATCATCAGGACGATATTTGAACCCATTTAGGAACCGACAAAACAGATCCATGTCAACATACGATTTCATTCTGGCTGGTTTGTGAAAAGCAAAAGAGATATCAGGAGCCTGAAATATGTCCCCAGCCGGGATTTGGGAATCTGAAAAGTCGTAAACCAGATCAGGGATAGAATCGGAAATGATGGGTTTGAGATTCTCCCGCCGGAATATAGACCATGCGTTCCTGAGAAAAACAGGTACGTATAATGCAGCGGGAAAGATTGCCGAGACCTGCCTTATCATCAAGTGCCTGGTACCTAATTACAAAAACAACAATGCGCAAGCTACCCCAATAATACCTATGACTGCCAATATACCTACCATATTTTTAGGCATCCTACCTTCATTGCTCATTGCTTTCCCAAACATCCCAAAGATTAATGGATGAATT
>JANQML010000054.1 GCA_028280105.1 Desulfobacula sp.
TTAATATTAAAGGATTTTCACTGCCATATCGGGACAAAAAAAGAGATGGGTAAAGAGAATGGCGGCAATACCGGCGAATCTGCTCAAAAACCGGAAACCGGTTCATGCCGATCTAATGGCGGGAAATAGTCGGCCTGCCGTCGGGGTTGATATCGACCCCGATGGTGTCCCCGGTTTTAAACCCGAGAGATTTGAATTCCTTAACCATTTCCTCATGACGGTCCACGTTCCAATAGGCGGACCAGACGGGATTTCTCACCGAGTCAATCCCATAGGCGTCATGGCTGCACAGGTTGATCCTGAACTTATCTTTTGCAATCAGGGTATCGGCCTCGGCAAGGAATATATCGATCTTATAAAGGTTGTTATGAAGGGCTTTGGACAATCTTTTCTGTAACTCAGGCATATCGTCCAGATAATGATTGGCAATCTGGAAGATCTCCCCTGTGGCCTGTATAAAAAATCCGAGAACGGCAAATCGCTGATGGCGAAGGGCAAATGCCTCCAGTTCCTGTTCATAGGCATCTATTTTTAACAGCACCTGATCCAGTTCCGCCTCTGTATCGCAGCCTTCCTGAGTTATAATTTCACACTGGCTGATGACGTCGATATAAAAGGATTTGTTGTCCATGACATAAACGGGCCGTTCCCTGTAGTTCCGGCGTTTTCTGATGCGCCTGATTCCGTCCAGCTGAACGGAGCGCTCCCCTTCTTTTTCTTCCAGGGTTTCAATACCTGAGATATCTTTTGCCTGGACCACGTGGATCTGGCCGTCGGTTGAAATAATATATTCAATTTCACATTTAAACCCCAGTGTCTGCTGAATCTGCTGAGACAGGTCCAATAACTTACGGTCATGGGGGACATTGGTAATATGGGGTTCGGTCTGCACTTTCCGGGACCGGTCTCTGCAGTATCCGAACTCCCAGTGATCACCGATCATTTTTGCCATCACATTGGAGCCGTCGACAAAGGGCATGACAATAATCCCCATCTCATCCAGATCGATCTGCGGGGCCCCGTTGAACATCTGCTGCCTGCGGATGGCAAGCCGTTTGGAGGTTTTGGCAATTTTGATCATTTTATTTCTGGCATATTTTATCCCGCCGGTATCGGCGTAAGTGTCAATGGAATCAAAGGTGCCGCCTTTAAAATTCGATTCCAGGGGATGGGCACTTCTGGCAATCACTTTATAACTCTCCCGGTGTTTGTCCAGAAATGAATTCAGGGCGTCAAAATGTTCATTTTTAAAATCCTGTGCTGGCAAATAGATAAAATCCGGAACCATAAATCCGTTTTTCTTTAGTTTTTTAAGATGCTTTGCCTTTTCAGGAAGTTGAATGCCCATATTTCGCCTTGACTTTTAATCTGCCTTTCAATACGTTTACAAAACCCGACCGACCATTCGGTTGGCAACTTAATATCAGGTACCATATGTCCAAACGGAATGCAATACTTGACGCGGCTACGCAGCTGTTTTCCCGGAACGGATTCAATGAAACCTCCATGGCCGATCTCTCCGTTATCACGGGGGCGGCAAGGGGAACCATCTTTCATCATTTTAAAAACAAGGAAGACCTCTTTTTAAATATCCTTGAGAATGCCCGGCAAACCATTCTATCTGCATTCCAGACTCACAAAAAGCGGGCCAGGTACGCTACCGGATTGGAGAAGGTGGAAGGGGTCATCACCTTTTATCTCAACTTTGCCGGGGAGAGGGAAGACCTCTTTCTTCTGCTTCACCGCCACTCCCCCTATCAAATAGCGGAAACCAATTCAGACTGCCGGTCCTGTCTGGAATCCATCTATACCTGCCTGCTGGATATGTTTGAAGATGGGATCTCCACGGGTATTTCAGACGGTTCGATAAGACCCTGCGCTCCCCGGAATACGGCCATGATCATCTTTGCCATGGCAGATGGGGTGACCCGGCTGGATACGTATCATTTATACCATGCAGGATCTTTATACGGCGATCTGATCACCGCCTGCAAAAAAATATTGGCCAACGAACAGGGATCGCAATGTGCACCCTAAAGTTTTAAAACGGAGTAAAAAAATGCCTGTAATAACAATATTTAACGGAATATACTGCAATGAGACGGCAGTAATTCATGATATTAAAGAGCGCACCGGCTACCGGCTTGTCACCGATGATACCGTGGTTGAAACCGCATCTGAATTGGCAGGGATGAAAAAAGACAAAATAGAAACCGCTTTTTCTTCCAAGACATCCGTATTTAACCGGTTCACCCATGAAAAAGAGCGTGCCATTGCCTATCTTAGACTTGCTGTCTCCAAACTCATAGTCCGCGGAAATACCATACTCACCGGTTATTCCTCGCTTTTACCGACCAAGGAGATCAATCATCTGTTGCGTGTCTGCATCATTGAAGATACGGCATCCCGGATTGAAGCCGCCCGTCAGTCTCAAGGGCTGTCCGCAGAAGAGGCTGCCGCCGTCATTGCATCCGACGACCGGGACCGGTCGGCATGGACCGAAACCCTTTTCTCCGTCACCGACCCATGGGAGCCGTCCCTGTATGACATGGTGCTGAGTCCGGTAAAAACTGATCCCGGACAGGCCGTTGCCATGATTGAGGAGAACCTGTTGAAACCGACACTCCGGCAGACACCGGACTCCGTTGCCGCTGTGGATGACTTCGTGCTTGCGGCTGCTTCAGGCGCTATCCTGGCCGACGCCGGCCACGATGTCAATGTCACTTCCAAAAACGGTGCCCTTCTCATCACCATCAACAAAAAAGTCCTGATGCTCAACCGGCTCGAAGATGAACTCAAAGCCATTGCCCGGGATATACCCGGGGTTGAATCGGTTGAAACCCGGGTGGAACCCAACAATCAGACCGAGGCCGTATACCGGAAACACGCGGGTGACCTTCCCTCAAAGGTGCTTCTTGTGGATGATGAGCGGGAATTTGTGCAGACCCTGTCCGAGCGGCTGCAGATGAGGGATATGGGGTGTGTGGCGGCATTTGACGGAGCGTCCGCCCTGGACCTGGTTCGCAACGATGACCCGGAAGTGATGATCCTTGATCTGAAAATGCCCGGAATCGACGGCATGGAGGTGTTAAACCGGGTAAAGGAGATCCGGCCTGAAATTGAAGTCATTGTTCTTACCGGGCACGGGTCGGAACAGGACAAACAGGACTGCCTGAGCATGGGAGCATTTGCATACATGCAAAAACCGATCGATATCAACACCTTAAGCCAATTGTTAAAAGATGCCCATCAAAAATATACCACTGATGCCCGGATGCCAATATGAAACCGTTAAAAAAGTTAAAGCCTGAGTTCTGGGACCATCATGCAACGGCCGACGATCACGCCCATTCAGGCCTTAACTTTGCACGCAAATGGAAGATGATTGTTTTCTTTACTTCGTTTATGGCGCTGCTGCCCTTGGTGATAATGGCCGTTATCGAGTTCAACATGACACGCCAGGTGATACTGGATGAGGTGAAAAACAATATGGCCATCCTTGTGGCCTCGGCAGCCGCTTCAATCGACGCGGAAAGGGATTCCGAAGAAGCGGCCCGCGCCTATATCAACCGGATAAATCCGGATGAAAACAACGATATCTTTATCGTCCGCCCGGACGGCATCCTTTTAACTCCCTCTTTTTATTTCGGCCGTGCCGGAAGCCTTCCCGCATTTAGCAGCAACCGGCTGCTCGAATCGGAAAGAAAGGTCCTGGACAGTGATTCCCTGCAGGGAAACCCGGTTATTATCGCCTATGACACCCTGTCCGGTTCCGGGTTAAAAGTGGTGCATGCCAGAAGCAGGGAAAAACTGGCCCGGCTGTGGTTCAAACCCAGGTTGAAACTGATCGGGTACCTGATTGTCAGTATCATTATTATCTTGTTGTCCATCATGGGAACGGCCACCTATCTGGTGGGACGGATTCACCGGGCGGACCGGAGAAGAAGCGAGGCCCTCCACCACGCCGAACATGCGAACAAGCTGGCGTCCATCGGACGGCTGGCCTCAGGTGTTGCCCATGAAATCAATAACCCGCTGGCCATCATCAATCAAAAAGCCGGCCTGATAGTGGATCTGTTATCAATACGGCAGGACACGCCTGAAGATGACCGGCTGGCTCCCCTGGCCAACGACATCGTTGAAGCGGTCCGCCGGTGTGGCAACATCACCCGGCAGCTGCTTGATTTTGCCCGGGATATGGAATTGAACATCCAGGTGCTGGATATCAGGGAAGTGATCAGCCAGGTTCTGGCATTTTTGAAAAGCGAAGCCGATCATAAAGCCATTGCCATTACACTAAATATCGACGACACCATCCAGGGGTTTGAGTGTGACCGGGGCAGCCTTCAGCAGATCTTTTTAAATCTGTTCAACAACGCCTTTGCCGCCATGGGCAGCGGCGGAAAGCTTGACATTTCCGTTTGTCAAAAAAAAGGGGAGACGGTTGTTATTACCGTTTCAGATAACGGCTGTGGTATTGCCAACCAGAATATTACCAAAATATTTGAACCCTTTTATAAATCAGAGGATGACCATTTTTCAACCGGCATGGGGCTGTCCATTACCTACGGACTGGTTCGGGGCATCGGCGGTACCATCCGGGTCAAAAGCAAGGTGGGTGAAGGCACCTGTTTTACAGTGACCCTTCCGTTAAAGGCGGCATCAGAAAACGGATCAGAAACCAGGAATCCGGATCAGGAAGCCAGATCAGGACAGATGGGGGGACGAACATGAAAAATAAAATCTTGACAGACGATGCACTGCTGAATGAATGCCTGCAGTTTTTCGGTAAAATGTCCGCCTCTGCCACCCATGAAATTAAAAATGATCTCAGTATCATCAACGAAAGTGCCGGGCTGTTGCAGGATCTGATTTTAATGTCTGAAAACGGCCATGCCCTTTCCAATGAACGGCTGATTGATATTTCAAAAAAAATCGAGTCCCGGGTTCGGAAAGCCGACCGAATATTGAAGCGGCTGAACCGGTTCTCACATGTTCCTGACGAACCGGTGCGGCAGGTTGACCTTGAATCGCTTATCCGCTTTATGCTGGATTTGACATCCCGGCTGGTTGAGATGCAGGGCGCCCGGTTTAACGTTGTTTCTCCCCGGTCACCCGCCCAGGTAACCACCCATCTGTTCTTTTTGCAAACCCTTATCTGGCGATCCATTGAAGCAATCTGCCTGAAATCATCATCGACCAGACAGGTGACCGTCTCTTTTGAAACGGATTCGTCAGCTCCAGGCATCTGGTTTTCAATGGACAGGACAGACAAAAAAACAATGGAAATGCTGCTTGAATCACGGGAAGAAAAAGCGCTGCTGGCCCAGACCGGGGTAGCCGTAAAAAAGGAGATTGAAACAAATAGATTTGGTCTTTCCTGGTCCGGACCGATTTAACGGGTTGCCCCCTTTAATATTAGGGGGAAACACGCGTGAACATTTTAAGGAGAAAGCAATGTCGGAAAAAGTATTACTGGTTGATGATGAAGAAGAATTCCTTGAAATCATGGCCGAGAGAATGAGAGCCCGCGACATGGATGTCACCACGACGGATTCTGCTGCCAAAGCCATATCGATGATAGAAAAAAAGGACTTTGATGCCATTGTCATGGATTTTCAAATGCCGGGCATGGACGGAATGGAGGCCCTGAAAGCCATTAAAGACAAACGCCCCGAGCAGCAGATCATCTTGTTAACCGGATATGCCACGGTTGAAAAAACGGTTGACGCCATGAAAGTCGGAGCCACCGACTTTCTGGAAAAACCAGCCGATATCGATCTGCTGTCAAAAAAGATAAAGCAGGCAAAAGCGGATAAATTAGAGATGGTTGAAAAACAGAACAAAGAAAACTTAAAAGATGCTCTCCGGCGCTGCCGCAGATAATCGGCAACCGTTTCGTTTTTACGGGTTTGAATTTAACAATATCTTTATCCCATCTTTGCTTTCACCCCAAAAACCGGAAATAGCCGGCACATTCAACCGGCATATTCAAAAAGACAGGCCATCACAATTAAACTTTGCTATTCTTTGCAACTTGTGGCAAATTGTCTTTCCACAATCAGTGCCGTTAAACACACATCTTAAATTTTAAATCAGAACGTCGGGAGGAACCGGTTTGGCTCAGAAAAGAAGTAAAGGACAGGTGGAAGCCGAGATCAGCGCGGCGTTGGTCTCTTTTGAAAAAGAACACATGGGACGCGGTCCTGTGGATGTCAGCACGCATATCATCAAAGACATGGTATTGATTCGCCTGAAAGGGGTATTGACACCGGCTGAACGGCATTTGGCAAAAGATGCCGCCGGGATTCAGCTCATTAAACAGGTACGGGCAAAACTGCTTGAAAATTCCAGCAACCTGCTAAAAGAGGTGATCACGGGAATAACCGGCCTTCAGTTTATCAGCTTCCATACGGATATCAGTATCAAAGAAGGGGAACGGGTCATCATTCTGACCTTTGAAAAGGATCTGGAAAAAAAATTCCATTATTAGCACACGACATACCCATGGTTAACCCCGTTCGTAAAAGTAACGGGCTGTTACTTGGAAAAAAACGGATCCACCGGCCCCTTATTTGAAAGAAATCACGGTTTGAAGACCATTCTCCCTCAACTGTTTCAGATCCAACCAGAGAGAATCCTTTTGAGGTAGTGCATCAAAAAAAAAGAAATATTCATAATTTAAGCTTGACACCTTAATACAAATCTAATATTTTCCAAAAGGATTATTTACTTGGTAGATAAGAAGAGGATCAAATCCGCTTAATTGATGATCAGCTTTAAGTAGACCAGCAGTGTAAGCGCTGCTGGTCTTTTTTTTTACGAAAAGCCAAACGTCTGTTCTTTGCAGCGCCAAAACCCCGGTAATCCATCGGATTTATTTGGGAAATGCGATCAATCATGGAGCGTTTGTACAAAGGAGAATTAGAATGAGCCTGTCACCTCAAGATGTCATCACCAACCTTGAAACCATGCGGCACGAAGCTGAAAAAGGAGGGGGTAAGCATCGTATCGAAACCCAGCACGGACTGGGTAAGCTGACGGCCCGGGAACGGATCACCCTTCTGTTGGACCCGGGTTCTTTTGAAGAATTTGATATGCTTAAAACCAGCCGGGGCAGTGCCCTCAGCCAGGACCGCCACTATTCGGGCGACGGTGTCATAACCGGCCACGGCACCATTGACGGCCGGGAGGTATTTATCTCTTCACAGGATTTTACCGTCATTGGCGGCTCTCTCGGCGAAGCCCATTCCCAGAAAATATGTAAGGTCATGGATATGGCTGTCCGGGTGGGATCACCGATCATCGGCCTGAATGATTCCGGCGGAGCCCGTATCCATGAAGGCGTGGATGCGCTGGCAGCCTATGGAGAGATATTTCACAGAAATGTCCGGGCCAGCGGGGTGATTCCCCAGATCTCGTGTATCATGGGGCCGTGTGCCGGCGGAGCCGTCTACAGCCCGGCCATTACCGACTTTATTTTTATGACCCAGGAGTCGTCTTACATGTTTGTGACCGGCCCCAATGTGGTACGCACGGTGACCCATCAGGAGATCTCGTCCAATGATCTGGGGGGGGCCGGCGTGCATTCGGAAAAGAGCGGAGTCGCCCATTTCACCGGCCAGAATGATATTCTTTGCCTCAGGCAGGTGAGACAGCTGATCAACTACCTGCCCTCAAACAACCGACAGAATGCCCCGTTCCTGGACCTGCGAGACCCGGCAGACCGGACCGATCCCGCACTGGACAACCTGGTGCCTCCGGACCCCAGCCAGACCTATGATATGAATATACTGATATACAGTATTCTTGACGGTGCCGAGTTCATGGAAGTCCATGCCGGTTTTGCCCGCAATATTATCTGCGGATTCGGCCGGCTCGGGGGGCAGACCATCGGGCTGGTGGCTAATCAGCCGGCCGTGCTTGCCGGTGTTCTGGACAGCGACGCCTCGGCAAAGGCCGCCCGTTTTGTCCGGTTCTGCGATTCGTTTAATATTCCTTTGATCAGCCTGGTTGACGTCCCCGGTTTCATGCCCGGCCCCGACCAGGAGCACAACGGGATCATCCGCCACGGCGCCAAACTCTTATATGCATTTACCGAAGCCACGGTTCCCCGTATCTCCGTCATCGTTCGCAAGGCATACGGCGGGGCATACCTGGTGATGAACTCCAAACATATCCACTGTGACATCAACTATGCCTGGCCATCGGCGGAGATTGCCGTAATGGGACCCAAAGGAGCGTCGGAGATCATCTATAAAAAAGAGATCCAGGCAGCTGACGACCCGGATGCCCTGTTGAATGAAAAAATGACCCATTACCGGAATACCTTTTCCAATCCCGTACTGGCGGCCCAACGCGGCTACATCGACGATGTCATTTTCCCCAGAAACACCCGGCGCAGACTGATCCGGTCCCTTCAGACCTTAGAAGGCAAACGGACAAGCGCCCCTGAACGTAAACATGGAAATATACCGCTGTGAGGAGAAAAATGTTTAAAAAAGTATTGATAGCCAATCGCGGAGAAATCGCCGTCCGCGTCATGAAAACATGCAGGCGTATGGGAATTGAGACAGTGGCGGTGTATTCCGATGCAGACCGGTTCAGCTGTCACACCGGCGAAGCCACAGCGTCCGTCTGCCTGGGCGACCCCGTTTCAATCCGATCTTACCTCTCCCATGAAAAAATCATCCGGGCGGCAAAGGAACACCATTGCGATGCCATCCACCCCGGGTACGGGTTTTTGTCGGAAAATGAGAAATTTGCCAGAGCAGTAACGGATTCGGGCATGGTATTTATCGGTCCGCCGCCGTCAGCCATTGCCCTTCTCGGGGATAAAATCGCATCCAAGGATGTGGCTGAAAAAGCAGGCATGCCCACGGTACCGGGACACTCCAAGCCTGTCACCGATGAAG